>DAIOTI010000145.1:0-4685 GCA_036752105.1 Ilumatobacteraceae bacterium
GCGGATGACCTCGACTGTGGTGCTCCAACTGCGTTTGCCGTTCTTGTTGCGACCTTTGAAGCGCACACCCACGGCTGGTTTCGTCGCATTGATCCATTCACCGCCACGATTCTCGGGCGACCACTCACCCATTCGTGGAAGATCTGTCACAAGTCGCCACATTGTTTCAGCGGTACACGTGGAGTCACGCGACACGCTCACTTTGTTGTCTGCGTTGCTCATGCTGGCCCCGAAAACATGGTGACTTTCGATCCCTTCCATTCTGGAGTTGGTTCACCTTCATAACGTGCAATTTCCGTGCGACCAACGACGTGCCAGTGCACTTCGTCCGGGCCGTCTGCCAGACGAAGTGTGCGTTGGCTCGCGTAAATGCGTGCAAGCGGAGTCCAGTGCGAAATTCCGGTGGCACCGAACATCTGGATTGCCTCGTCGACAATCTTGCACACGCGCTCTGGCACCATCGCCTTCACTGCACTCACCCACACTCGTGCTTCAGCATTTCCCATCGTGTCCATCGCCTTCGCAGCACGCAACACCATGAGACGCATCGCTTCGATCTCGATGCGTGCTTTCGCGATGACTTCTGGGTTCTTGCCGATTCGGGCAATCGGCTTGCCGAATGCTTCACGACTGAGCCCACGTCGAATGGCCAGTTCCAAAGCACGCTCTGCGGCACCAATGGATCGCATGCAGTGATGAATGCGCCCTGGCCCAAGACGAACTTGTGAGATTTCGAAACCACGACCCTCGCCCAACAACACATTGCCTTTCGGTACTCGAACATCCTTGAATTCGATGTGCATGTGTCCGTGCGGCGCATCATCTTCACCGAACACTTCCATCGCACCAAGAATGCGGATGCCAGGGGTGTCCATCGGAATCAGAATTTGTGAGTGACGACGATTGGGTGGCCCGTCAGGACTGGTCAACACCATCGTGATGAGCACTTTGCAGCGCGGATCGCCCGCACCAGAGGTCCAATACTTTTGGCCGTTGATGACCCATTCGTCACCATCAAGTACCGCGCGGCAAGAGATGTTCTTCGCATCAGATGACGCCACATCAGGTTCGGTCATTGCGTATGCCGACCTGATCTCACCGCGCAACAACGGCTCGAGCCATTTCTTCTTCTGCTCCGGTGTTCCCACTCTCTCGAGTACTTCCATGTTGCCGGTATCCGGAGCGCTGCAGTTGAAAACTTCCGACGCAATGGGGTTCTTGCCCATCTCGACTGCGAGGTATGCGTAGTCGAGATTGCTCAAGCCTTCTCCACTCTCGGCATTGGGCAGGAAGAAATTCCAGAGCCCGGCATCTTTTGCCTTGTTCTTCAACTTCTCGAGTAACTCGAGTTGCCCGTCGCCGTACCCCCAATGGTCAGCACGGCCTTCACCTAGTCGAAAGAACTCAGCAGTGTGCGGTTCAATCTCGGTGTTGATGAAGTTGACAACGGCTTCGTACAGCGGAATTGCTCGCGCAGACATAGCCAGATTGAGGCTGTCGTCTGTGGTCGAGCCCGAATGCATTCCTGGTTTTGGCATGTCGCCACAGTACCCCTGCGGCGCTCACGCACCGTAGGTGGACTAGCCGCGAGCAAACCCCAATGCGTTACGGCTCTGCAGTCGTGCGAAGAACTCGGCCGTGTATGCATCACGTGGGGTCGATCGAACTTCTTCGTCCAATACATTTGCGTCATCACCGACGAGAACTCGCCATTCATCACGGCGCACCGCATCGAGCATGATGTCGGCTGCTTCGCGAGCTGACGTCGGAGCTGCATCTCGGAATGCCTCTCCCTGAGCGATGATTCCCACTCGAATGTCTTCATCGCTCACACCGGACAGATCAAGCCCTGCACGACCAGCACGAACTCGTACTTGCTGTAGTTGATCCTCGGTCATTTCTTTCGGGTCAAAGCCGAGAATCTTTCCAGAGTTGATGACGATCGATGTGCCGATGTGCCCCGGCATCACGACTGACACATGCACGTGTGGTGCATTCACTTGAAGGTCGGTGATGAGTGCTTCAGAGAAACCTTTCACCGCGAATTTCGCCGAGCTGTATGCCGAATGCGGCGTGTTGGGACCGAGTGAAGCCCAGAACCCGTTCACCGAACTGGTGTTGACGATGTGGGCCACGTCCGCTTGCAGTAGCAACGGCATGAATGCGCGTGTGTTGTAGTACACGCCGAAGAAGCAGACTGCGAAAGTCTTGTCCCAGGATTCTCTATCTTCGTCATGCACGACACTTCCGCCACCACCGATACCGGCATTGTTGAACAGCACGTGCACCTGAGGGCGCCACTTCGCAACGGCGTCTCGAAATGCGAGCACCTGAGTCTCGTCACTGACGTCGGCCACGAATGACATCACCTCGCCAGGAGAACCATCGGCTGCACACAGCCCCACGGTGTCTGCGAGATTGTCACTGAGTACGTCACATGTCGCCACGTCGCATCCGTCGGCAGCAAGCAAACGAACGAGTTCTCGACCCATTCCTGTGCCGCCACCTGTGACTACTGCGGTACGCCCGGCGAACCCGTTCTCAAATCGCGTCATCATCTGTCGTCCTTCTCTGTGTCCTGCTCACGCAGTCGTGCGGGTATCCGTCAACGTGGTGCGTCGTAACGTCTGGCTCGCCCACGTTTCCGCATCACAACCTGCCACAACTGCAACGACCGGCTACGAAAACCAGCAGCCGAAGACAGCAGGTAATACCGCCACATGCGTCGGAACCGTTCATCATAGGAAGGTATTTCCGACCACTTGGCCGAGATGTTCTTTTCCCATTCGAGCAACGTGAGGTCATAGTCAGGTCCGAAGTTGTGCACATCTTCCACCACCCAATCAGATTCGGCCGCTCGATTGAATTGAGCGAGCGACGGAATGACACCTCCGGGGAAGATGTAGCGGTCGTAGAACGCATCGGTGTGCTGCTTCGACACGAGCGATCCGATCGTGTGATGCAACATCACCCCATCGTGTTTCAACAACGTGTCACATGTGTCGAAGAAGGTGCGCAGGTTCTTGGGCCCGACATGTTCCATCATCCCCACCGACACGATTCGGTCAAAACTCCCGGTCAAGTCGCGGTAGTCCATCTGTTTGATCTCGACCGGCAGACCCTCACATCGCTGACGCGCGAGCGCCACTTGGTTCGCAGCAGGTGATATACCGACGCCCTTCACTCCGTACTTGGTTGCTGCATAGTTGAGCAGCCCGCCCCAACCTGAGCCGATGTCCAGAAGCGTCATGCCTGGCTCTAGTTGCAGTTTGCGACAGATGAGATCGAGTTTCTGTTCCTGGGCTTCGTCGAGACTATGTGCCGTCTTCCAGTACGCACAGGAGTAGACCATGCGCTTGTCCAGCATTCGCACATACAAGTCGTTACCGATGTCGTAATGGTGTTGTGCATTTCGCTTGGCTTTGCTCTGTGTCTGCCTGTTCAACAGCCATGACTTGGTCGCAAGGGCAGCGAGCTTTGGTCCCTTTTTCACAGCAGCATCTGCACCACCGACGATGATGCGCGTCAGCATCTCGTCGATGCGATCGCAGTCCCACCAACCATCCATGTACGCCTCGCCAAGACCGAGTTGACGTTGCGAGATGACACGATTCCACAGACGTTCATCGTGAACTCGAAGGCTGTGTGCGTCAGAAGTGTTGACCGGAATATCGCACTGAGCAAGAAGGCTGAGTGCGAATGACTTCGCTTTGTCTGCCATGCATCCTTGTTTACCAGAGCCGAAAAGGGCCTCCGGTCGTCAGGTACTCGGAGTTCGTTGGGCCGCGAAGACCCCAGAGATCACCAGCACAGCACCGATAATTTGTGCCACGACAAGTGTCTCTCCGCCGAACAACACAAGCCACGCAAGAGCGAGAATCGGCTCGGTCGACGCCACCACTGCAGCGTGTGCCGGGCCGAGATGCTTCACTCCCATGAAGAACGCAGTGATCGACACCACGGTGCTCACCAATGCAAGTGACATCATCGCCAGCACATACGACGTGCCTGACGGTGCGGTCACACCACCACTGATGACGACGAGCACTGTCGCAAAGACGAGCGACCCCAACATGCCCCATGCCGCAGCTACAAAACCGTCTCCCGTTCGACCGCCGCTGTCGACAGCCATGATTCGTTCGCTGTACAAGATGTACCCCGCATAGAGCGCAGCGTTCACCACGGTGAGCACTACTCCGAGCATCGAGCTGTCGTTCGATGGGTCGAGTACTTCCGGCACAGTGAATGCGATACCGACGACCGTCAACCCGACTCCCACCCAGATGTGTCTCGATGTTCGGCTACCGACGATCTTTGCTCCGATTGCGACCATCGCCGGATAGGTGTAGATGATGACCACGTACAACGCACCCGACATGAGGTCGAGACCGGCAAATGCGAAGTACGCCAGCAACCCGAAGAGAACGCCCATCAGGAACCGTGGCTTCCATGCCACATCTTTCGGTGAAGCACCGATTCCTCGTGCACGGCGGGCGTACACGATCATCCACGAAACGGGAGCCGCGAGAAGAAAGCGCCAGAAAATGACGTCGATCGGCTCGAGCTGTTTGAGGACATGTTTTCCGAACACCGTGAACAACGAGTACGCGGTGGCGCTCGTCAACATCCATGCAATTCCCACTCGACGACTTGACACCGAGAGACGACTCTAAGCGTTGTACAGG
>DAIOTI010000146.1:0-4666 GCA_036752105.1 Ilumatobacteraceae bacterium
ACCCATCGACGAGGCCAGTGAGCCCAGTCGGTTGATGATCGCCGATGAACAGTTGCTCAAGCACACCCATGCCCTCCCCGAGGTTCGACGTGAGGCGACTCAAGGTCTGCACATGAATCATGGTGTAGTCACGCGGGTCGAGTGACTCGAGGTGCAACTCTTCTCCGCCGACGCGCAGTTCACCGTGCACAGAACCATGACCAAACTCTGGGTGGTGGTATCCGATTCCACGCATACGGAAGGAAAAGAGCGGCTCAAAGTCGACTTCAATAGGCGAGCCGTCAAGACGATTCATCTTCAATCGTGCGGCGCTCATCTCACGGGTGCCACGTTTCCATGTGAGATCGATGTCGAAGCCGTTCAGGTGCTCAGAAGGGTCTTCACCCCACGTCGGTGCGTCTGCTGACGAAAGATGTGGCACATATCGCGCCGCCTCCATCCATCGGTATCCGTCTCCGCGCTCAAAAGCCATCGCGTGCAGACAACAAGAAGAGAAGTGCAGCGGCGCCCACATGAATGCAATTTGCGGCATCATCGGGGCAGCATTCACCGGCGAGAGCCCACTCACGGCTCTCTCTCCCCATGAACGATCCCTCGTTGCATAGGTGGTGTTCGGGTCAAGGTCGATCCGCTGACCGTCGACCTTCAGCCAGCCAGACCATCGACCCCACTGGGTGAGTCGCGTCGAGTCCATCTGAACTCGACCCTCTCGTGAGGTCGTCTGGCGTGGTTCTTCAACCGCGAACGTCGACGCGTGAAAGGTGATGTCTCCGGACACACCATGTTCATTTTCATCGACGACGACGCGAATCGTGCGCAGCGGCTGGACAACTTCGATACGCATCGGCCCGACGTTCGTGGCGCGGTCGAGCGGCATTCGCCCCGACACATACACCGAACGTTGGACGCCGTCTACCACCACCGATAGAGCACCGTCGATGACGCCGCGATTCGGATAATGACCCATGGCGACCGCGAAAAAGAACGACCCATCGCTTGGATATCCGTTGAACCAATATCGGTCGTAGTGACTCTGACTGCCGGACAATGTGTGGGCAATCGGTAACGGAGTCTGATGGATCGGATAGTCGTCATGTGGCGTGAGCATGTGTCCCCCTCGTCGCCCAAACGCTAGGCGCCGGTTACCGCTTGTTCGAACTGACGGACTTTCGCCGGATAGTGAGCGCGCCCGAACTCCGGCCCCTTACGACAGATGATCTCTAACAATTCATCATGCTGAGCAGTTTCTTTCCACGGCAATGCGATGTACAGCGGCAAACCAAACACACGCAGTTCATCCATGTTCGAATACACGTGCTTTTGGTATTCGTACCGCTCTTCCCACGGCCAGTTGGACGGGGCGAAACCGGTGCCAGGGTCGATGACGCAGTCGTCACGTTTCCCGAAACGAGCCGCCTCAACCAACCGAGCCTCAAAAAAAGCAATCATCGTGCCGATGGGATCGGTTCTCACCATCTGCATCTCGCGCGGGTTCGGACCAGAAAGAAACGGGATGACGACCGGAACTTCGTAGTGCGCAGCGACTTCCCACATGTCATCGGATTGCATTCCATTCGCGGCGTTCAACACCGTTGCACCCGCCTCGAACGCATGGCGTGCAGTCTCCGGACGCCAAGTGTCGACACTGACGGGCACATCGAAACTCGCGAGCACGGGGATGACATGTTCGAGGCGGCTCCACTCTTCCTCCCATGACACCACGTGAGCAGCATCAGTGGAACCTTGCCCACCCACATCAAAGGCATCGGCACCGTCGGCCAAGAGCTGTTCGGCACGACGACGAGCAGTCGCCTCGTTCGACACGATGGAGTCGGTGTTCAAGGAGTCTGGAGATGCATTGACCACGCCGTACAAGAACACGAACCGGTACCGTAGTGCGTGGTGACCAAGGAATTCCCCTTACGAGACTGGAGCCTCGACAAGGCCATCGCCAGCAAGCACGGGCGCTCGATTGCCCTGTGTATTCCCTGTCGCGATGAGGCAATCACTGTCGGCACCATCGTTGCCCGTGCAAAGACTGCGCTGTGCGGACAGTATGGGCTCGTAGATGAACTCATCGTTCTTGATGATCGTTCCACCGACGGTTCTGCCGATGTCGCTCGGGCCACGGGCGCAACAGTCATACCCATCTCGCAGATTCACGAGAAACACGGCGATGGACGCGGCAAGGGCAACGCACTTTGGGCCACCTTGGTGGCAAGCACGGCGGACATCGTGGTGTGGTGCGATGCCGACGTGACGAGCTTCGAGCCGGATTGGGTGACGCGTCTCGTCGCGCCACTATTGCTGGACGACGACATCGCAATCGTGAAAGCCCACTACTACCGTCCCACCGAAGCTGGCGGTGGTGGTCGCACGACTGAACTTGTTGCTCGCCCGCTTCTGTCGTTGTACTACCCCGAGATCGCCGATCTGCATCAGCCACTTGCAGGTGAGTACGCAGTGAGACGCTCTGCGGTGGCCGATATTCCGTTCGTGCAAGGTTGGGGTGTGGAGATCGCGATGCTCATCGACATTGCCGAAAAGTACGGGCCCGACGCCATCACGCAGGTTGACCTCGGCGTTCGACATCATCGAAATCAGCCGTTGCAGTCACTCGGCGTACAAGCTGCCGAGGTACTTGCGACTGTTCTTGAACGTGCTGGCGCAGGATCGACCTTCGCTGAGTCGATTCTCACTCTGCACCGCCCAAATGGCGTGAACCAGCCGCTCAACTTGAATGAACGACCACCGATCAGTTCGTTGTCAACGCGCGGCTAACGCTCGCTCTATTTTCTCGAAGCCCCATGGGGCGCCCATCATCACGATGAGGTGATCTGCGCCTGCATCGGCATATGCCGATGCGTTCACCAAGTCGTCTGGCTCGATTGCAACCGTGCGCTCGATGTCAGCGGGATTCCGCCCGACCTTGGCACACCAATTGTTAAGTACGTCGTTCTTGTGACGGAACTGGTCGACCGGGCCGAAAGTATTCAACATGTCGGCGTGTTGCGCAACAAGACGAAGCGTCACTTTCTCCCCACTTCCCCCGATCATGAGTGGAATATGGCTCCTCACGGGTCCAGGGTTCAACTTGGACAGCCGCTGCTTGATGACGGGCAAGCCTTGTTCGAGAATTCTGAGTCGCTCTGGTGCTGTTCCGAAATGAAAGTCGTACTCGCTGTAATCGCGTTCGAACCAACCAGACCCGAGACCGAGGATGAAACGACCATCACTGATGTGGTCGATGGTGCGTGACATGTCGGCCAACAGGTGCGGGTTGCGGTACGAGTAACACGTCACCAAAGCGCCGATCTGCGAGTGGCATGTGTCGGCCGCCATTGCTGCAAGCAACGTGTAGGCCTCGAAGTGGGTGGCATCAGGGTCGCCATACAGCGGATAGAAGTGGTCCCACACCCAGATGCTGTCGACGCCCATCGCGTCGAGGGCGCGCCACGCGGTGCGCATCTCTTTGACAGATGTGGCTTGAGGATGGAGTTGGACACCAATTTTCATTCCCCCACCCTAGGAAGGCAGGCTGTGCCAGAGGAAAGGGGGCCCCATGTTGCAGGGAGAAAAGATCCTCATCACCGGTCCAGCCGGACAAATTGCGTTTCCGCTGACGAAGTATCTGGCCGAGAGCAACGAGGTGTGGGGTGTCGCCCGCTTCTCAGAACCCGGCTCGCGAGAGAAAGTCGATGCGCTCGGCGTCACGACTCGCGTCATCGACCTCGCGATTGGTGACTACTCATCGCTGCCCGACGACTTTACATACGTTCTTCATCTGGCTGCCTTCAAGGTCGAAGGCCTTGACTACGACTGGGCACTCACCGTGAACGCAGAGGGCACAGGCTTGTTGCTGCAGCACTGCCGCAAGGCCAAAGCCGCGCTCATCATGTCCACCCAATCGGTGTACAAGCCAATCGATGACCCGTGGCACGCATTTCGCGAGGCTGACCCGTTAGGTGACGTCAACTACGTGATGTCTCCCACGTACTCCATCTCGAAGATCAGTGAAGAAGCGGTGGCACGCTACTGCGCTCGCGCCTTCAATCTTCCTGTGACCATCGCTCGCATGAATGCTTCGTATGGGCCTAACGGTGGACTGCCGACTTACCAGATGGATTGGATGGCGGCCGATCAGCCGATCATTGCACGGTGGGATCCAGCGCCGTACAGCATCATTCATCAAGACGACATCAATGAGCAGACAGAGTCACTGCTACAGGCAGCCAGTGTTCCCGCGACGGTTGTCAATTGGGGAGGCGATGAAACCCCGACCGTCGAAGAGTGGTGTCGCTACATCGGCGAGCTGACAGGCAAGACACCCAACATGCAGATTAAGCCGATTCCGAACACGCTGCGCGGATCTGTTGCCGACAACACGAAGCGACTCAGCCTCACAGGGCCGTGCAAGGTTTCATGGCGAGACGGTATCCGTCGAACATTGGAGCACCGATACCCCTCTGGCGTGAGTGGTGCAGAAGTGCAAGGACAAGCATCGCGACTTCTGGGTCAATACAAGGCCGTCGTCGACAAACAAGACTGAAGTTTGGGTTAACACACAGCACTCGCCGTGACAGAATGCTGCGCGAGAAACTCGAGGACATTAGTCACCTTGTAACTCGCTCTCAGCAGATCGAGTTTCGTTACCTTCACGCATAGG
>DAIOTI010000147.1:0-4655 GCA_036752105.1 Ilumatobacteraceae bacterium
TTGAATCGATCCACCCGCCAATGGCGCGCGGATTGACGCGCTCATCGAGCCAACCCAGGGTCTTGGCCACAGTGATTGCTTCTGTGATGCGATCAAGTATCGACCTATAGATGCTCGCAAGTTCAGACTGAAGTGCAGGGTTTCCGTACGCCCGGCCGAGCGCATCGATGCGAGCCATACGGCCGGTGATTCGATCGGGTGCGAAGATTTGCAAGAACATCGCGTCTGTCAGTTCGTGAAACTCTGCCGACGTTCTGACGGACTTCAATTTGGACTCGAATTCATCGACATTGCGGGCACTGTTCAATGCAAAGCGCCGCATTTGTGCAATGTCGATGAGACCATCGAGACTTCCGAAGTGGTGGTACAACGAACTTGGCGACACCTCAGCCTCGGCGAGGATTGATTCAAGTCTCACCGACGGCTCTCCGCCATGTTCCAATGCAGAAATCGTCACTGAGATCAGTGACTCTCTGCTGGAAGGCTTTCGTTCACCAGATTTGGTGACCTCATCGGTTTTCGCCTTACCCATGGTGTTCCCTCACGTGATCACCGCTGGCTGACGATGACATCGCGTCAATTTGTTGGGGAACAAGGACTCGAACCCTGAATAACAGTACCAGAAACTGCTGTGTTGCCAATTACACCATTCCCCAGTGCAGTTCCAGAGGATAGCGAAACGCAGATTGATTTGTCTACGCGCAGGTTTTCTGATTGATGCTGCTGTTCAACCGCCCAGATAAGCCTTGGCGAGGAAGTCACGTGTGAAGATGCTGGGAGCACCCTTCGCGCTGACATTGCCCTGTGCCAACACCACCGCTTCGTTACAAAGACTCAATGCGTTCGCCGTGCTCTGTTCGACCAAGAGAACGGTCGTGCCCTTCAGCACTGTGGCGAGAGCTTCGTAGACCGCCTTGATGATCACCGGGGCGAGACCCAGAGATGGCTCGTCGAGCAGGAGCAGGCGTGGCGCCGCAACGAGCGCTCGACCGATGGCCAACATCTGTTGCTCACCGCCGGACAACATCCAACCTTCGCGTTCTTTCATGCTGGCGAGCGCCGGGAAGATGTCGAACACGCTGTCAATTGTCACCTTCGACTGGCGTCCACCAAGTGCGGTGAGACCCAGCTTCAGATTCTCGAGCACGGTGAGGTCAGCGACCACACGTCGACCTTCCGGCACGTGCAGGACACCAGAGCGAGCAAGTTTCTCGGGACCGAGCTTCGAAACCTCTGTTCCGTCAAATGTGATGGAACCCGAATATGGGACGAGACCAGAGACTGCACGAAGAAGCGACGTCTTGCCTGCACCATTAGAACCGAGCAATGCGGTGATGTGACCTTCTGGAATGTCGAACGAGACGTCGTTCAGCGCTCGTACGACTCCGTAGTTCACTGAGACATTGGACAACTTCAACATCACTGCGTCCCCAAGTATGCGTCGACGACGCGAGCGTCGTTCCAAATGGTGTCAGGTGTACCCACAGTGACGAGGTTTCCGACGTTCAACACGGCGATTCGGTCACAGATTGAGTTCAAGAAGTCGACTTTGTGGTCGACGATGAGAATCGAAACTCCGGCAGCATGCAATTTCTTCAGGTACTCACCGAGCACCTCGGTCTCTGCCGCGTTTAGACCGGCTGACGGCTCGTCGAGCAGCAAGGTCGATGTGCGTCCAGCGATGGCGCGTGCAAGCTCGAGCAATCGACGTTGACCATAGGTGAGTTGGGCCACCTTTGTGTCGGCGAGATGTCGCAATCCCACCCACTCAAGAGCATCTTCGGCAATTGCCCATCGCTGACGCTCGTGCTTGAGCGTGGTGAACGGCCGCAAGATTGCAGCGGCGATCCCGGTGTACTTACGGTCCGACGTGCTGAGTAGCACGTCCTCCAGACATGTCAACTTCAGGTAGGTCTGGGGCGCTTGGTACGTGCGGGAAATTCCGGCTTTCTTCAATGCATTGGCATTGCCGAGCGGGATCTGCTCACCGAAGATCGACAGCTTTCCTTCGGCCGCCACGACTCCGGTGACCGCGTTCAAGAACGTTGACTTACCAGAGCCGTTCGGTCCCACCAAGCCGAGCACTTCACCGCTGTTCAACTCGAGTGACACATTGTTGACGGCCGTATTGCCTCCGAAACGCACCGTCATGCCCTCTGTCGACAAGATGACGGACTTACCCGACTCGGAAACCGGCCTCAGGCTTTCTGGAAGATCGGAGACAACGGTCTCGGCTATCGACGCTGGCTCATCATTCCCCGTGGCGTGCCGGTTCTTTCGTAACCGAGACATCACCACATGTTCGATACCAATGAGCCCCTCTGGGAGCCTGATGATGACGATGAGCAGGATCGCCCCGTACACCATGAGTTTGAATTCCTCCACGAAACTGATGAGCTCGGGAACCCACACGAAGAATGCGGCCCCGAGAATCGCGCCCCACTTACTTGTGAGACCTCCGAGGATGACCATGAGGAACACTCCGAGACCCAATTCCAAACCGAAAGTATTCGGCGAAAGACCCATCTTCCAGTGGGAATAGACAGCTCCGACGAATCCCGCGACAGCGGAGCCCAACATGAACATCGTGACTCTCGATCGAAGGTGCGGAATTCCAAGCGTGTCTGCGACTGTCCGTTGGTCTCGCGTAGCTTTGGATTCACGTATGACTGGAGAACGCTCGAGCATCGCTCCGATCGTCAGCACTCCGCATGTGACTACCAGCATCAACCAGAACGCACTTTTGTCAGTCGTGAAGTCCTTACCGAACAAGTTGAGGGGCTTGATGCCGTACACCTCACCACCCTCGCCGCCAGTGAACGAGTTCCACTGCAGCGCGAGAATGTGATATGTCTCGGACAATGCCAACGTTCCGATACCGAAATAGAAGTGACTCGCCTTGCGTAAGGCAAGCACGAACAAGCCCCCGATGATCGCCGTGATGACAGTGGCGAAGATGATTGCTGGAACGACCGGTAGGTCACGGGCCGCCCACGCAGATGTGTACGCACCGACACCCGTCATGGCCGCCTGTGAGAAAGCGAACTGGCCCGACACTCCGAAGAGGTAATAGAACCCGATCGATACACATGCGTAGAACATCCACAGATTCACCAAGTTGGCCTGAGTGAGACTGTCTCCGATGGCTAGCTCCAGCACGATGGCGATCGCTGCGAAGATGACGATGTTGCGGATGTTGTTGCGAGCACCCGGAGTGGTCGTGCGTCGCTCGAGAGAACTAGAGGCGGCCATAGCTCTCAGCTCCGCGGAAGATGCCGCGCTGACGCACGGCAATGAACAGGAACAAGAAGACTAAGGGCAACATCTCCCTGAAATGCGTGAAGTAGTACGCCCCGAACAGACGCTCGATGAGTGCTAGCACTAGGCCACCGACGAACGCGCCGGCGATGGAGCCCCCACCGCCGATGATCGCGGCGCAGAAGCCACCGAGCATGATGGCGAATCCGAGACCGATGTCGAATGACGAGAGACTGCCGACAAGTAGCCCCGTTAGGCCACACAAGAACGACGAGATTCCGAATGCGATGATCGCCAAACGAGTCGTTCTCACGCCGTGGAGTCGTGCGACTTCGGGATCAGTCGCGAGCGCACGTAATTGAAGACCAAAGGATGTGCGCTGAAACATGTAGTAGAGAACGACCGTTACCAGAATGGTGACTGCGATGATGACGAGTCGCTGGTAGGGAATTGCCGCACCTGCGAAGGTGAAGAACTTGCCACGAAGTGGCGACTCGAGATTCTGTGGGTTGGCACCGCGCCACCGTGAGATGAAGCCACGAATGATGAACGCCACACCGAGAGTGGCAATGATCACCTCGTCGACCGGACGGCCCCGAAGTGATCCGTGGGTGAGTCGTTCAAACACGACGCCGGCACCGAACATGATGATGAGAGTGGCTCCGTAGGCGATGGACCAATTCCAACCTTTGTCGGTGATCAGCCATGCCCCGATGAAGGCGCTGAGAGAGATGAAGTCACCTTGGGCGAAGCTGACGATATTCGTGGCCTTGAGCGGCACCATGAAGCTGAAAGCTGCAAGCGTGATCGCACACCCATAACTGAGCGCGTTGATCAGATTCTCGATGAAAAAACCCATGTTCCTCCCCATGAACTTCGGGGTGGCGACGCTCACGCGCCACCACCCCGGGTTAGTTCTTTGTGTGTTTAATCAAGCAGCGTGCCTGATCACTTCGGCAGAACGACCGTCGATTCAATCTTCGGTGTCTTGCCGACGTAGGACACGATCGATGACTTGTTCACGAGAATGTTGCTGGTGATTCCAGTCGCCACTGACGCAGGTGAGTACTTGTCGTAGCAAACACCCTTGTACTTCTGGGTCTTCATCGCCTTGACGATGTTTGCCGCCACGGTGGACTGGGCCGTCTCGATTGCTGCCTTCAGCAAGTAGATGCCGTCATAGGCCTCTGCAGCCGAGTAGCCGGCCGGGTAGCCGTACTTCTTGGTGAACGCATCAGCAAATTTCTTCGCAGCGGTGCCCGCCGCCGAAGCCGCCGGATGGCAGTCGACCGCAGAGTACAGATTGAAGCCTGCAGGTGGAGTGAAGGCACCGCTCATGACAGCGATGTCACCGGAGGCGCCTTCCACGATGGGCAGCTTGCAACCACGGTTCACCA
>DAIOTI010000148.1:0-4607 GCA_036752105.1 Ilumatobacteraceae bacterium
AGTTCGATGTCTCCTGCGTCGAAACAGGCCTGTAGCAACTTCTGCACACCCGTGCGATGGCGGTGTTCTGTGGTGCGGATGAAATCGGTGTTGGTGATGTCGAGACGTTCCCAGGCCTTCATGAAGAGCGGAGCAATGTTGTCGGCAAACTGCTGGGGAGGAATTCCGGCGGCATCAGCCGCTTGTTGAATTTTGAGACCATGTTCGTCGGTGCCCGTGAGGAAGTGAACGTCCTCGCCGAGAAGTCGATGCCAACGAGCAAGTGCGTCGCCGACGATCGTGGTGTACGCATGCCCGAGGTGGGGCTGAGCATTCACGTAATAAATCGGTGTCGTCAGATAGAAGCGACTCACGCTGTTCAGGCTATTGGCACTGACACATGAAACTCGGGCGCATTTTCCTATGCTGACCGCGTGCCGTCGGAATTCAATGAGGCGATATCGGTGACTCAACTCACCGAAGGGTCGTATTCGACCCCGGTTCCAGACGGCTGGGACATCATGGGCAATGCAAATGGTGGTTTCTTGCTCGCGCGAGTAGCGCACGCGATGTGTGTCGCATCGCATCGGAAAGACCCTGTGAGTGTCACCATGCATTACCTTGCACCGGCACCTGCTTCAGATGGCTATGTCACCGATGTCGAGGTGGTGAAAGCTGGCAGAACATTGTCGACCGTTGTCGCATCACTTCGAAACGGCGACACACCAATTGCGCGAGCAATCGGGTCGTTCGGGGATGTCGATGCGCACCGTGAGCCCATTCACGTGACGATGGCGCCACCAGAGATTCCACCTATCGAGGAGTGTGCACCTCGTGGCGAGAAGTCGGCGATGGTGCCGGCGTTGCAAAGCAGGCTGAACACGTATCTGCACCCAGATGATGTCGGTTTCGCCACCGGCAATCCGCCAGGAGTTGCTCGTATGCGGGGTTGGCTCGAGTTCGCCGACGGAACACCGATGTCTACGGTCGGTTTGTTGCTCGCTGCCGATGCGTTTCCACCGACGTTGTTCAACTTGATGGGCATGCAAGGTTGGGTGCCGACTGTCGAATTGACAGTGCACGTTCGCGCGCAGCCCGCACCCGGACCTGTGCAGTGCGTGTTCACCACCCACATCGTGCAAGGTGGACTTTTGGAAGAAGACGGTCAGATATGGGATACCGCTGGAACATGTGTCGCGATGAGCAGGCAGATCGCGCTGGCCCCACGCATCAATTGACCGGTGTCAGTTGATCGACCGGCCGCGACGCACACCAAGCGAATAGGCGAGCAGGGCAATGGCGATTGCGCCACTTGCAGCCGTGCTTCGACGCACGACCGTCTTTGTGCGTTGTGAGAAGACGACCACCGGCCAGCCTCGCTCGCGTGCGACGCGTGACAGATTCGCGTCGGGGTTCACTGCCACCGGATGGCCCACAATTTCGAGCATCGGCAAGTCGCTAGATGAATCGGAATATCCCCATGACTTCTCAAGGTCGATGCCTTCACGTTTGGCAAGGTCACCGATGGCAATTGCCTTGCCGTCTCCGTAACAGAAAGGACCTGCGAGTCGACCGGTGTACACGCCGTCGACTACTTCACTGACTGTTCCGATTCCACCGGTCATGTCGAGTGCACGTGCGAGCGGCTCGACGAGTTCGATCGGTGATGCAGACACGATGTACGTGTCGCGTCCGGCGGCGTGGTGTTGGTCGATGAGGTTGCGCGCCTCGGGGCGAATCATTCCGAGAAGTTCAGGCAGCACAGCTTCATTGAGCGAGACCAAGTCGGATTGTTGGCGTCCGCCGACTGCTGCGAGCATCTGGTCACGCACCGCATCGGTCATCTCGTCGGTTGATCCGGTCAAACGGAACTGAACTGCTTTCACAGCATCGCGTACGAAATCTTTCGTGGTGAGGTAGCCGGCTTCGCGAGCAGCGCGCGCGAAGACGAATGCCGATGCACCTGCGATGAGCGTGCGATCGAGGTCGAAGAACGCCGCGCGGCGAGTGGCTTCCATGGGTCAAGTCTTGCGCTTCTTGCGCCCTTTTGCACCTGGGTCAGCGCTGCTTGTTGCCAAGTCATACACACGTTTGCGAGACACGTTCAGCACGGTCGAGACCTCGTCGACGCTGTCGCGCGTGGA
Source organism: Ilumatobacteraceae bacterium (assembly GCA_036752105.1). GTDB lineage: Bacteria > Actinomycetota > Acidimicrobiia > Acidimicrobiales > Ilumatobacteraceae > UBA2093. The sequence continues at coordinate 2,124 of DAIOTI010000148.1, forward strand.
CAGCCCGACACCGCGCCGTTCATTGAGTGCCTTCACGATGTCGGCATCGGTGACATCGGCAGTGATGACAGGTGTGCCCTCGAGTACGAGCACAAATTCTCCTCGCGGTTCAGTGGTGCGGGTGCGCTCGACGGCTTCGGCCAACGTTCCTCTCCACAGTTCCTCGTGCATCTTGGTGAGCTCTCGGCTGAGACAGACGAGACGGTGTGGCCCACATGCCTCTGCAAGGTCGGTGAGCGTGCGCTCGATGCGATGTGGTGCTTCGTACAACACACATGTACGTCGCTCACGTGCGACGTCTGCAAGGCGCTCGCGTCGTTCAGCTCCGTCACGGGGCAAGAACCCTTCGAACACGAAGCGGTGCGTGGGAAAGCCACTCACGATGACTGCGGCGATGAGAGCGGCAGGGCCCGGCGCACACCAGACAGGGAGGGATCGCTCGACCATCGCTCGCACCAGTCGTTCGCCAGGGTCACTGATTGCCGGTGTTCCAGCATCGGAGATGAGTGCAACGACATGACCATTTGCGACCAAGTCAGCGACCGCATCGATTGCCTCGTGTTCGGTGTGTTCGTTGACCACCATGAGTCGTTCGGGTGTCGCTGCAATCGCTGCCAGCAGTCGACCACTCCGACGCGTGTCTTCGCAGCACACCACTTTTGATGCACGAAGAACCTCGCGTGCTCGAGTCGTCATGTCGCCCATGTTCCCGATGGGTGTGGCAACGAGCCACAAGCCAGGGCTCACCGCAGTGGCTGCGTGCGATTCGTGGAATTCGTCTCCGTGATCAGTTGATTCCATGGCGCACTTCCACGACGTCGCCGACATTCAGATTCCAACGCTCGAAAGAACCTATTGACGCCTCGATCACACTCCGTGCGTGCCATACCGGTGCGGCGACTCGCCACGGACGAAGTCGTTCGATGAACACAACTTGCCCGTCAACATCGAGATAGGCGACCTCAATGGTCACGCGCATTCCAAGTGAGTGAACCCAGCGACAGGGCTGCAACACGAGTGGCTCGAACTCGACTTGACCGATGAGTCCACGTCGGCGTTGTGCCCGAGTGTGCGGACGTTGTGCGGCGGCGAGTACGCGTCCCGCGCTCACCAGCCACACCGGCTCAGACATTGAATCGGATCTCCAGGACGTCGCCATCTTGAACTTCGTAGTCCTTGCCTTCAGCACGGATTTTCCCGACTTCTTTGGCTTTGTTCCAACTACCAATCTCCAGCAACTCATCCCAGTGGATCACTTCGGCGCGGATGAAACCACGCTGCAGGTCGCTGTGGATTTTTCCAGCACACTCAGGTGCTTTCGATCCGGCGCGGAACGTCCAGGCACGAGTTTCTTTGTCGCCAGTCGTGAAGTAGGTGCGAAGTCCGAGCAAGTGATAGGCACTGCGCACCATTTTGTAGAGCGCACCTTCGCCAAGGCCCAGGGCTTCAAGCATGTCGGCACGGTCGGCGTCGTCGAGCTGTGCTGCTTCTGCTTCGATCTGCACGCTCATGCCGAGTACCTCGACATCGTGCTCGTGCGCGGACCCCGGTGGTGCCAGTTCGGCTCGTACACGCTCTTCGACGGCAGGAATCGACGCCAGATCATTTTCTCCGACATTGACAACCGCCAAGACTCGGCGATTCGTGAGCAGGAAATGCGGAGCCAGCATCTCGCGATCGTCGGCGGACAGACCTGCGCGATACAAGGGGAGTCCTTCGGCAAGTGCTGCATGAGCGCGCTCGAGTGCGCCCACTTCTTCAGCAGCTGATTTGTCGACACGTGCTTGTTTCTGAACGCGAGTGAGTCGAGCTTCGACTGTCTCCAAATCGGCGAGTGCAAGCTCCAACTCGACGATACGCAGGTGTTCGAGCGGATCGTCCGGGCCGGGTACGTCGGTGTCGACGAATGCACGCAACACGAACACGATTGCATCGACCTCGCGGATGTTGGCGAGAAACTTGTTACCGAGTCCTTCGCCCTTGCTTGCGCCTTCGACGAGGCCACCGATGTCGACCACTTGTACTGCCGCATGCACTGTCTTTTGTGAAGCCGACATTGCAGCGAGCGCTTCGAGTCGACTGTCGGGCACCTTGGCGACACCGATGTTCGGGTCCTTGGTGGCGAAGGCATACGGGGCGGCCAGGGCCCCACCCCCGGTCAAGGCGTTGTAGAGAGAGGACTTGCCCGCGTTGGGGAGGCCGACAAGGCCGAAGCGTTCCATGCGAAAAGTGACGCTACCTGTGGGCTTCCGAAGGGCGAATTGTTACTATGTCCGTAGTGCAAATTCCCCCCGCCCGGCACGGGGCAGAAACGGAGCGACGATGAGCACCTTCGATCTCGACCTCTCCAAGTACGACCTTGGCTGGAGCGACGATGTGGAATACGCGTTCACGCCCAAGAAGGGTCTGAATGACGGTGTCGTCGAACAGATTTCGTGGTGGAAGGGCGAGCCGAAGTGGATGACCGACTTCCGTTTGCGCAGT
>DAIOTI010000149.1:0-4600 GCA_036752105.1 Ilumatobacteraceae bacterium
GTGTCGTCAGGTCGGCTGAGACGCCTACCGTGTCGTCAGGTCGGCTGAGACGCCTCCCATGCCTCCACGAGTGCTGCGTAGCGGCCACCGAGCGCCAGCAATTCGTCGTGTGTTCCCATCTCTTCGATGGTCGCATTGTTCACCACCGCGATTTGATCAGCGCGTCGTACCGTCGTGAGGCGGTGAGCAACTACGACGACCGTGCGACCCGACATCAAATTCTCGAGCGCATGTTCAATCTCACGTTCGGTACCAGGGTCGAGGTTTGAGGTCGCCTCATCAAGAACCAACACAGCCGGGTCCACAAGTGCCGCACGAGCCAGTGCAACGAGCTGGCGCTCACCTGCTGAAAAACGCGAGCCTCGCTCGCGAACTTCGGTGTCGAGACCCTCTGGCAACGACTCGAAACGTTCATACACCCCGAGTGATTCGAGGGCGCTGCGCACTTCCGCATCAGTCGCACTCGGTCGCGCCACCAGCAAGTTGTCGCGCACCGAACCGTTGAACAAGAAACCCTCTTGGGGTACCACCACGATGCGCTCGCGCAGGGAGTCAAACGATGCTTGACGAAGGTCGACACCACCGAAGGTCACCGAACCGATGGCTGGGTCATAAAGACGCGCCATCAACTTGGCGACTGTCGACTTTCCCGCACCGGTCGGACCGACGAGAGCAAGTTTGCTGCCCGATGGCACCACGAGCGACACGTTGTTGAGCGCCGGACGCGCACCACCCTGATAGGTGAAAGTCACGTTTTTCATCTGAAGATCGCCCGCGGAGGGAAGCAACACAGAGTCTGGGGCTTCGACGATGTCGGGGACCTCGTCGATGATTCCGAACAACTTGTGCAATGCCGCCGCCGCCGACTGCAGCGTGTTGTAGAGCTGAGACAACTGTTGAACCGGGTCGAAAAGGTTCGCCAACAGCAGTACAAAGGCCACGACTGTCCCGACGGTCACTGAACCTCGGTGCACCAACCATCCGCCCAGCCCCACCATGAACGCCGTGGCAGCGATTCCGGAGAACTCGACGACACCGAAGTACCACGTACTCACGCGCACGCTGTGCATGTGACTTCGATAGAGATCGCGATTGCTCTCCTCGAACCGGCGAAGCTGTTCTTCCTCGCGGGCGTAGGCCTGAATGACGCGCACTGCCGCGATGCTCTCTTGGAGATTCGACAAGTTCGCGCCCACACGCTCGCGAACCTCGAGGTACGCCCTGTTCGAGTCACGCTGGAACTTGATCGACGACACGACGAGAATCGGCAACACGAGAAGCGCCACGAGTGTCAGCTGCCACGACAATGAGACCAACAGGAAAATGGCGAGCACCAACAACATGCCGGCAGCCATGAACTGCAAGAGACCCCATTGAACAAGTTCAGCGAGTGAATCGATGTCAGCTGTCATGCGTGCCACCAACACGCCGGCCTTTTCGCGATCGTAAAAAGCCATCGATTGTCGTTGCAGTCTGTCGAACACTGCGAGCCTCAAAGTTCGCAGGAATCCCTCTCCTGCACGATTGATGGTGAGGTATTGCACACGACCAACCACATAGGCGAGCACCGTGACGACGAGATAACCGACGACGGCTACATTCAACGCGCCGGAATCTCCTTTTCGTATTCCTGCATCGATGCCGTGGCGCACCAACAACGGGCCAGAGAGAGTGAACAACACGGACACAGTGACAAGAAGGCACGTGGCGATACCCCACCACTTGAACTCTGAGGCCATTCGGACGCTTCGTAGAAGCACGGTGCGCGTCTCGGTGCGTGACAATTTGTCATCTTCTGTGACTCCAGCCGGTGTGCGCCACATGGTCAGATCACTGCCCCATCGCCCACCTCAGGTGCACTCCATGCCGCGAGCACGTCACGGTATCGCTGGTTGGTGTCGAGCAACTCCCGATGCGTTCCGGTCGCCACGATTGTTCCCTCGTCGAGCAATGCCACTCGATCTGCGAGTTCTATGGTCGCTGGTCGATGTGCGATCACGATGGTGGTGCGACCCTTCATGACTGTCACGAGTGCGTCACGAATCTCATGCTCTTTTGTCGGGTCCACTGCAGATGTCGCGTCGTCGAGCACCAACACTCGTGGGTCGGCCACGATGGCACGAGCGATGGCGATGCGCTGCCGTTGACCACCGCTCAGTGAATAACCACGCTCGCCAAGAATGGTGTCGTATCCCTCCGGTAACTCTGCGATGAAGTCATGTGCTCCGGCGAGTTGCGCCGCACGACGCACGACCGAGCTATCGACGTGGGGACGTGCGAATGCGATGTTCGCACTCACCGTGTCGTTGAAAAGAAGTGTGTCCTCGAACACGACGCCGACATTGCTTCGCAGCTCGCGAAGCGACAATTGCCGGACATCGACATCGTCAAGACGAATGGTGCCTGCCTCTGGGTCGTAGAAACGCAAAAGCAACCTTGCGAGTGTTGACTTTCCGGACCCCGTGGCGCCGACGATTGCCACGGACTCTCCCGGCTGTATGCGCAGCGAGAGATGCTCGAGAACGCGAACCATGCCTTCCTCGGTGAGATACGAGAAAGTGACGTTGTCGAAGTGGACTGCCCCGACAGATCGCCCTGGTTGCGACACCGGTAGATGCAGAGGCTGCGGTGGGTCTGAAATTTGAGGTTGCTCGGCAAGCACTTCATCGATGCGCACGAGAGCTGTCGCTGCACGTTGACCCAATGCGATAGTCATGGCGATGTTGCGAAGGGGCCAGATGAGAAGCGTGACATAGGTGTTGAACGCGACGAGTTCGCCGATCGTCATGTCGCCGTTCAGCACGCGATGTCCGCCGATACCAAGAACTGCCACCAGACCGAGGGCAGGTAACAGATCGATGCCGGGCAAGAAAGTGCTGCGAATTCTTGCCGCGGCAAGCGCTGCACGTTGAATGTCATCTGCCTCTGCGCGCAGGCGTTCCGACATGACGGCTTCTGCACCGAACCCTTTGACGACACGAACACCGGCGATGCTCTCCTCGACCACCGTGGCCAACTGAGCCTGCTCTTGTTGTACGACGAGGTTCGCAGGATGGATCTTCTTTGAGAACCGTTGAGCGATGATGTTCAGAAATGGCAAGGGCAACAACGCCACGAGCGCCAACAGTGGATCGCCGAGCAGAAGGATGACGACGACGCCGATGATCTGGGCGACATTCGCCATCACGAGCGGAAGCATGACCACGAACCCCTGTACCAATTGAAGGTCCGTGGACGCACGACTCATCAACTGTCCGGTCTGGGCTCTGTCGTGGTACGCGACATCAAGCCCTTGAATGTGCGCGAACAATTTCTCGCGCATCAACGTCTCGGTCATTCGGCTCTCGCGGAACGCGAAGTAGCGACGCATCCCGGAGAACAACCCTGCGATGATCGCCGCAGAAAGAATGAGAAGTGTCCATGTGAGCAATGATCCCGACTTCACGATTGCTTCATCGATGGCAAAACGAGTTAGTTGAGGAACGGCGATCTTGCCAATTGTCCACAACAGCCCAATCGACACTCCGACGGTGAGGCCGCGGCGTTGCTGAAGCAGAGTTCGGCGCAAGAGACGCCAGCCGTTGTGCGTCGCGCGTGGGTCAGTCGACATCTACCGAATCCTGAACGCGAAGCAGCATGATCAAGGAATCAATCACCGTCAGCGATGAGCCGATGGAGACAGGTCACGGACTGCTTGCCAGAAATCAAGCGCCGGATCGAGACCGAGAATCATGAGCGACGAAGTAGTCACACCGTTGTCGAAGTACTGCTTGATGCGGTCTCGACATGCCTCAGGTGAGCCGTGTACCACGAGGTCGTCCACGACATGATCGGGAATAGCGGCCAGTGCGGCCTTGCGGTCACCGGCTTTCCACGCATCCCACATGCCTCTCAAGTCATCGCCGCGACCGAGCCATGCGTGAAAATCGGCATACACCGGCACATTCAAGTACGCAGCGATGGCGAAACGTGCGGCTTGACGCACCTGCTCGGTGTTGGTGCTCGGACACACGAAAATTCGCGCGACGATTTCCTTGGGCGTTCCTTCGGCCGCATCCGTGACGACCTTGGTGACTTGGCGAACGTCGTTTGCGCTCAACCAGTTGATGATCGCACCGTCAGCCTCGCGAGCAGCCAATCGCAACATGCCCTCACGTAGCGCAGCTACGAGAATCGACGGCTTGACCTCTGGCTTGATGCCGAGACGAAAACCTTGGATGTCGAAGGTGTCATAGGTCTTCGTGACTTTCTCGCCGGACAGAGCATCGTTCAGGAATCGGACGATGTCGCGAACCTTGCGATAGGGCTCTTCGAATCGAAGTCCGTTCCATTTCTCGACGATGACATTGGACGATGAACCGATACCGATTGCGAAGCGACCAGGCGCCGCATCTGCAAGCGATGCGACCGACTGTGCAAAACACGCGGGGCTTCGTGTGTATGCCGGCACGATGGCTGTACCGAGTCGCAGACGCGGTTCCCACGCTGCAGTGAGAGCCAGTGGTGTGAACGCGTCGGCACCATCGGCCTCTGCCGACCAGACATCGGAGTAGCCGAGGTCAGCAAGTTCGTGCAGTCGGTCTTTTTGTGTGTGTAGATG
>DAIOTI010000150.1:0-4585 GCA_036752105.1 Ilumatobacteraceae bacterium
GCGTGTGGCAGAAATTGCGAGAGCGTGGTGAGTGGGACGACACCGTCATCATCGTTTCGTCCGATCATGGCGAGATGTTGGGCGACCACGGATTGAAGGAGAAGGTGGGGTACTGGGAGCAGTCGTACCATGTGCCGTGCATCGTTCGAGATCCGAGTCGTGCCCAGTCACATGGCACGACCGTCAATGTCTTCACGGAAAACGTCGACATCTTTCCGACGCTGTGTGAGATTCTTGAAACTTCGGTACCGACTCAGTGCGATGGACATTCCCTCGCTCCTTTTCTTGCAGGAAATCGACCGACGACATGGCGGACTGCGGCAACGTGGGAGTTCGACTGGAGCTCGTATCTTCTCGACCGCACAATTGAAGTTTGGTCACCAGCCCTCACCGAATGTTCTTTGGTGACACGTCGTACTGAATCACACGCACTCGTCCAACTGGCCGACGGAACTGCGATGTGTTTCGATCTTCTCGCCGACCCCACGTGGCGGACACAAACGTCAGATTCGTCAGTGATTCTTGACCTATCTCGTCAACTACATGCGTGGCGAATGCAGAAGAATCGTCACCATTTCACGGGTTTTCTCGTTGACAAGGGCGGAATAGGACGGTGGCCGGAAGGCATCGCCTGGCGGGAGAGCGACAAGTAGAGCGTCAGACGAGACGTGCATAAACTTGGCGTTGATGTCTCTATCTCTCAGTGACACAGATGTCGAGTGCTTTCGAGAATCTGGTTGGTTGTTGACATCGCCCTTCACCGAGAATGAAGTGGATCGAATCCGCCGGTGGGTGACGGAAATTCAAGCTTGGGATATCGACAACGAATCTGGTCGCTGGCTGCACTACCAAGAGCGGACTACACACGGGCCGAAGTTGTGTCGCACCGAGAACTTCACACCGTTTCACACCGGCATGAGGGAAGTTCTCCGTGGTGGTGTGCTCTGTGAGATTGCATCGCGTCTGTTGGGAGAGCAGGCAGTCCTTTACAAAGAGAAGATCAACTACAAACTCGCCGGCGGTGCCGGTTATGCCCCGCACCAAGATGCTCCTGCGTACCGATTCGTCGATACGCACGTCTCATGCATGATCGCTATCGACGATGCCGACGAGACAAACGGGTGTCTTGAAATTGTCGAGGCTATGCATGCTGCGATATTGCCGATGGACGACAAGGGTTGCATCGCACAAGACGTCGTGGAATCCATGACATGGACGGCAGTTCCGGTGCAGGCAGGTCAAGTGCTGTGGTTCCATTCGCGCACGCCTCATCGCAGCGGTGCAAACACATCGTCTTCTGATCGTCGTGCGATATATCCGACCTACAACGCGCTCCGTGAAGGTGATCTGCGCGAGGCGTACTACGCACAGAAGAGTGAGGAGTTTCGAGCGCGTGGCGACTCCGGTGGCAGTGTCCAGGTGTCGCTCATTGGTGATTTTCAGGGAATCCCTGTATGAACACTTTGTCCACACTCGACGACATCGTGTCCTTGTACGAGAGGTTCGGACACAACACCTATGACGAAGCAGTGACACAGGTGACGCACGGTGTGCAGTGTGCTCAGTGTGCTGTTCGCGACGGTGCACCAGTGCATCTCGTCTTGGCCGCATTGCTCCACGACATCGGGCACTTGCTCGAGATTGAACAACGACAATCCGGTGTGCCAGTTCGTGACATCGACATGCGCCATCAGGACAAAGGGGCTGACGCACTTGCATCACTTTTCGGACCGAAAGTGACTGCACCTGTGCGAATGCACGTCGACGCAAAACGGTATCTCTGCGCACTCGATGAGGAATATGAGAACGGATTGAGCCCGGCCTCAATCGCGAGCTTGGAGTTGCAAGGTGGTCCAATGACAACAGAGGAATCGGCGATGTTCCGAGCTCAACCTGGCTGGGAAGACGCCGTGCGTCTACGCCGATGGGACGACGAGGGTAAAGATCACGCTCAGCCTTCGGCCACAGTGGGCGACTTTCGCCGACTGCTCGAATCTGGAGTTCGTTAAGTAAATCGTTGAATGGCGGCGTGACGGGTCATCGCAGAACCTGCAGGACCAAGAGTCATCTGTGCTCTGAGGTGTCGCTTGTGGAAGATCTGTAGTAGCTGCACATCGAACTCACTTGATGCGGCGTTGGCAATGACGAACCTCTCGAGAGCAGATTCACCTTCGAGCCAACTGTCTGGCCGGTGACCCAACAATGGGGTGAGATCGTCAAGGTCCTGTTCTGAAAGATCAATTCCTATCTCGTCGAGACGTTTCGCATGTCGAGCCATGCGGAACATGGTGCGCAATTGATATCGGGTGAACTCGTCTTCGACAGTTATCGACCCGAGCTGACGCACCAGATGGTCAAGAACAACCTCGCTACGGCTCTCATGCGACGTCGGCACATCGACAGTCGGCAATTCGACCTGCAAGATGTCGGCCAAAGCTTCGGTGGCGAAGAGATTCGTCTCGTAGCACCACTGCAAGTTGGTCATGAGGTCGCTCTCCGGTGCTGGTGTACGCGTTGCGGGCCCGACAGACAACTCGTTCGACAAGCAGAAGAAGAAGTGGTGACGCATGAGTGCATCGAGATCGACCTCGTTGCCGCTCAATTGTTCATAGCGTGCATACAGACGTTCAAAGTCGCCGTACCCGATGACTGTGTCGCGTTGGCGCCATGCAGCAAGGTCCATCATCGGGTCGCCGATATGGCCGATTTCCACATCGAGAATGGCAGTGAGGTGTGAGCCATTGTGATGGAACTGTCCGGAGTCCCACACGATGACTGACTCTCGACCATGTGATTGCGGTGGGTTCCGCTTCAACCACGCCAGTGCGAACTCCAGGAAGGGGTTCGGTACCTTCTTCATCGCTCGCCAATTGCGTTCATATTGGCGCATTCCGAGCAGTCCCGATTCGTTGGGTGACGATGCGCGCATGATGCCACGAGCGGCAAACGACTCGACCGGAAGCGCGTGAAGCGTGACGAGTGAGTGCAGGTACTCATCGACGATTGCTTCTCGCGTCTCATCTGAACAGTTCACGAAGTCGTTGTCACCGGGCACGAAATCCATGACGTAGGCGCGAAGATCGAGCGAAGAATCCTCGATCCATCCGTGTACCTGTGGCACGGGTAGACCGTGGCGGTACATCTCATCCTGGAGAGCCATCTCATGAGCGAGAGGAAAGATGAGCGACATGTCCACCCGATCGCCGCGTACACACAGTTTCTTTGCGCCCTCCGCGGTGTCGACATCGACCCACCACACCGGCCGCCATCGAGGTTGACGTCTGATGGAGGTGACGCTGCCATCGAAGTGTGACTCGACCCATGACGTGATGACATCAGGTGCAGTGCGCGTCACGGTCGCAGTCTCCACATGACACACATTGTGTCACTGGGGCTTGACATGAGTGGCGTAGTTCGTTCCTTGGCCCGTAAGGTCGCTTTATGAGCCCAGAGTGCCCTCAGCCGGTGCGCCGCGCAGTGATGGTGCAAGAGTGGCGGGACTTGGCCTACTTGCATTGGCGTTACGACCCCACCGAGATTCAACGTCTTCTACCGCAGGGACTCGAAGTCGACACATTCGACGGATCAGCGTGGGTAGGCCTCATTCCTTTTTCTATGCGGAACATCGGCTTACCGAAGCTCCGACCTGTGCCGTACTTCGGGTCGTTCCCCGAAATCAACGTACGCACCTATGTGAAGCGAAACGGAATTCCTGGAGTTTGGTTCTTCTCACTCGACATCAACCGGTTGGTACCTGCGGTTGTCGCACGCACCACGTATCTGCTGCCGTATTGCTGGGGGAGAGCTAGCAATGAATTGAGTACTGGTGTCTTGAGGACGAAGGTCGAACGCCGATGGCCACGACGCGCTCGTGCGAACATCGAAGTTCGTGTCGGTGATGCCATCAGCGAACCAGACGATCTCTCTGTCTTTTTGTCGGCTCGCTGGGGTCTGTACTCGCGCGAGCTTTTTGGTGGCCTGATGTATGCGCCTGTCGACCATGAGCGTTGGCCACTTTTCTCAGCGACATGTGAGATGGTTAAAAGTAATCTGTTCGAAGTTGCCGGGCTCACCACACCAGTTGGTCAGCCCCATGTGATGTTCTCGCCGGGAGTATCAGTTCGAATTGGACTGCCTCGCCGGGCGCGCTAAGACGCAACTATTTCATGCCGAGCCAGCGGCCCAGCTTGTTGCGACGGCCGGAACGAGTGAGTGGAATTCCGGTGGCACGTGAGATCTTCCGTTTCGCGGAGGTGATTCCCAACGCACGCTTCCAAGAAAACGTGAGGCCTGGTCCCAATTTCATGTCGGCACCATAGCCAGTCGGAATGGCAGGTTGAGCGCGTTCGACAGATGCCAGGACGAAAAGGCCACGACCTGATCCACCATTGAACCTATATTCAATTATGGTGTCGGGGTAATCCCTTGTAGCGAAAGACCTCGACGCATGCGCAACTCACGCTTCATCACGCACCTCACTTTGGCCGCATCGGTGGCGTTACTCGCAGCATGCGGCGGTTCAGATTCGTCGTCCGAATCGCGCCAGCGCAATGCGATCATTGACACATCTGAACCCGTGTACTAC
>DAIOTI010000151.1:0-4535 GCA_036752105.1 Ilumatobacteraceae bacterium
GTGGTCACCGGTGCAATTCGCTGGGTCACCGACCTCGACTCGCCCGCTTCACCAGCGCGCTGAGATCACCACGCGTGCCCACGTGCACGCTGTCGAGACCCAACCACTTCGCCATCAACGTCAACTCGTCGGCCAACTCTGACGCCACCAACTTCTTGTCGATGTCGCGCTCTGCGAATGCTCCGTTCACCAACAGTCGACCGGTGTGTCGGTCAGCTTTCAGATCGACACGTGCGACGAGCCGATCGTGCAACAGAAACGGCAACACGTAGTACCCGTACACACGCTTCGGCGCCGGTGTGTAGATCTCGATGCGGTAGTTGAAGTCGAACAACCGCTCGATGCGCGGCCGAAACCAGCACAACGAGTCGAACGGCGACAACAATGCCCTACCGCTCACAGTTCGTGGTGTTCGCGCACCCGGGTGAACATACGCGGGTTCACGCCAACCCTCCACGTGCACCTGTTCCAACTCGCCTGTCTTGACCAAGTGCGCGATGTGTGGAGCAGCCGCAGTCAACCGTTGGCGAAAGTAGTCAGCAAGATCTTTCGCCGTGCCGACACCCAACGACTTTGCTGCGAGAAGCAACAGTTCGCGTCGCGCCTCTGTTGCACTGGGCGTCGGCAACTGAAGTGCGTGAGCTGGCACATGTCGCTCGGGTAGGTCATAGACGCGGGCGAAATCTTTCTCTCGTCTCGTTGCGGTCAACTGCCCGGTCCAGAACAGATACTCGAGTGCAGCTTTTCCTTCGTCCCAGTCCCACCATGAGCCTTTTGGCCCCGTGCGCATCTTCACGTCGCCGGCCACAAGTGGTCCTTCATCGCGGACTTTCTTCAACACGTTGCGAACAAGATGTGGTTTGGTCTTCTGCAGTTCGTGCAGACCAGACCACATGGCACCCTTCTTCGCCTCGTTCATCTTCCAACGAAACAAGCGATGATGCTGCACCGGCACATGCGCTGCTTCATGAGCCCAGTACTCGAACAGTTCCCCGTCGGCAGTTGCATCGGGGATCAGCGTGCGCGGATGATCACCCAGTCGGGCAAAGAGCGGCAGTTCTTGACTGCGCACCAACACATTGACTGAATCGATCTGAATGACACCGATGGTGTCGAACACTTTGCGTAAATGTCGTCGGTCGATGCGTCCGGTGGGGCGTGATGTGTGGAGTCCCTGTGCGGCCACTGCCATGCGGCGAGCGGCTGCGGCACTGACTTCCCGGGTCAATCGGCGACAGTGATGGTGACGCTGTTGATGACCACGTCGGTCAACGGACGATCGCTACGGTCAGTCTCGACCTTCTGCATCGCGTCGACCACGTCGAGGCCCTTCACCACTTGACCGAACAATGCGTACTGCGGCGGAAGTTGAACACCGCTCTGCCCGCTGATGAGGAAGAACTGTGACCCATTGGTGTTCGGACCGGCATTTGCCATCGCGAGCGAACCGATCTGATACTGGCCGGCCTTTGGCAATTCGTCTTCGAAGCGATATCCGGGGCCACCACGACCTGTGCCAGTGGGGTCGCCACCCTGACACACGAAGCCATTGATGATGCGGTGGAAGATGATGCCGTCGAAGTACTTGTAACCGGCGAGGAACACGAAGTTGTTGACGGTCTTCGGTGCCTTCACCGCGTCGAGCGCGATGACCAGCGTTCCCATCGAGGTTTCCATGGTGGCGGTGTACCGCTTGTTGGGGTCGATGCCCATTTCAGGGACATCGGAGAACTTCTGCGTCTGTTGCGTGGAACCATCGAGTGCGGGGAAAGGAAAAGGCATGTCCATCACGCTACAAGCCGATTGATGCGCATCGGACGGCGTGACTCGCCTACCCTTGCATCGTGTCGATGAACGAGAACCCGCACGAGCCCGCAACGCCGACTGCCATCAACTTGGTCGCCATCGAGCAAGACCTCGCCGATGTGGAGATCGCACTGTCGCGTCTCGAAGCAGGCACGTATTGGACATGCGAAGTGACGGGTAACGACATTCCCGATTCGGTTCTCGAACAACGACCCACGTCACGCGTGGCGAACCTGCCTCGCTGAGTTTTCGAGCTGAGTTCTTCAACTGGTCGCGCCGACGCGCGACGGATCAGTTTTCGCGCAGCTTGGCCAACAGGCGCAGAATTTCCAGATACAACCACACCAGCGTGACCAACAAGCTGAGTGCGCAGAACCACTCCATGTACGCGGGCATCTTGTTCTTCTCAGCCCAATCAATCATGTCGAAGTCAAGCGCCAAGTTGAATGCTGCCAGACCAGCGACGAACACGCTGAACAGAATGCCGAATCCAGATGCGCCACTGATGAACGACGGCGTGGCGCCGAACATACTGAACACCAGTGACACCAGATAGAACACTGCGACACCGACGGTGAGGCCCATGACGGTTCGACGAAATCGGCTGGTGACCTTGATGATTCCGGTGCGGTACATGAACAACATTCCGAAGAACACCGCGGCGGTGACGCCGACTGCTTGTAACACGATGCCGCTGTATTCGGCGTCGTATGCACGACTGATCGCACCGAGCACGACACCTTCGGCAATCGCATACACCGGGGCAAGGAAACGTGAGAGTGCCGGTTTGAACGTGGCAACGAGCATCGACACAAGACCGACGATGAAACCACCGAGCACCCAGCCGACCGGGAAGTTCAGCGTCGTGGTTGCTTCACCAGTGGCAGTCGTCGAACTGATGACATCGACTTGGGTCCATGTGATTGCTGCTGATGCGACGAGCAGCAACAGCAACATGATGGTTGCGCTAGCGGTACCAGATGCGGTCATGACACCGCCGTGCCAGGTGGTGACTGGACCATCAGAAACCGGTGGTGCCCACGTGCCAGAAGTCGACGACGCCTGACCATTAGGTGCTGCCCACCCGGCATCACCTTCGGTGCGAGTTGCCACCCGAGTCATCGTTTTTTCATTGAGAAGAGGGTTCGACATGACCAAAGCGTAACGAGAATTCACAACCTGTGCCTGTCGAAGCGCCACGAATGTCGCCACTTTCCGAACTTCTGGTCTCGCCCGTGGTTGCGACACGGGCCGTCGGTATCCTTCCCCTATTCGGCCCCGGCGGGGTGGCCGGTGAGACAGTTCGGAGTCAGCGTGGCGAAGGATCGTGTGGATCGCGACGAAGAAGATCTTGTCCGTCTGTATCTGACAGATATTGGTCAGTACACACTTCTCACGAAAGACGACGAAGTCCGCCTCGCAAAGGCCATCGAAGCCGGCAAGGCAGCAGGTGAAGAACTTGCAGCCACCAAGAATGTCACCGTCGCCAAGCGACGCGAGTTGAAGAAGATCATCCGTGAAGGCGAAATCGCCGAGCGTGCATTCGTGCAATCAAACCTTCGTCTCGTGGTGTCCATCGCGAAGAAGTACCAAGCATCCGGTCTTCCACTGCTCGATCTCATCCAGGAGGGCAACCTCGGTCTTATGCACGCCGTCGAGAAGTTCGACTGGCGCAAAGGCTTCAAGTTCTCCACTTATGCAACATGGTGGATCCGTCAGGCAATCACCCGCGGTATCGCCAACACCGGTCGCACCATCCGTCTTCCAGTCCATGCTGGCGACACTCTCGCGCGCCTGCAGAAGGCTCGCTCACGCCTCGAGCTGAAGTACGGCCGTCCGGCCACACTCGCCGAGTTGGCGAAGGAAGTAGAGATGCCAGAGGACAAGGTCACCGAGGCATTGCGCTTCGCAGCCGAGCCGTTGTCATTGTCCGAGCCGCTGCGTGAAGATGGCGATGCCGAATTGGGCGACGTCGTCGAAGACCGTTCCGCGGTGTCACCGTTCGAAGAAGCAGCAACGTCGTTGTTGCCCGAAGAAATTCAGCGCCTTCTCGCCCCGCTCGACGAGCGTGAACGTGAAATCTTGAAGTTGCGTTTCGGACTCGACGGTAAAGGTGAGCCGCGCACACTTGAAGAAGTCGGCGAACACTTCAACCTCACTCGCGAGCGCATTCGTCAGATCGAAGCGCGTGCGATGAGCAAGTTGCGCCACCCCAGTTCCGACACTGGCGCACGCGACCTGTTGTCGGTCTAGTTCTTCACCTCACGACGACGACGTCGGTGGAAATGCAGTTCGACGCACACCGTCGATGACGCCGACAATTCCTGCTGCCAACATCACCGGTACGAGAATTCGCACGATCCACTTCGCATCATCAGCACCGGGTATGTACGCCGACTGCACATAGTCGCGCGCAAACCACGCTCCGAGCACCAAGGACAAACCTGCACCCGCGACAAAAGCGGGCGCGGTGATCGAGTCCGAGTTTCGTACACGCAAAAACACCGACGTGATCGATGTGAGAGCGGCTGCCGCACCGAAACCGAACAACAACGGAGCCGGGCGCGCAGCAGCCGGTAGCGCGATCATCTGCCATGCACCCGCTGCCAGTGCCAATGCCCCGATCTTGAACACCGCGAGATCCACAATTGACTGCGCACGAAGGGCGACGAGCGCGAGAGCAATGACGGTGACCAAACCAAACGCCCACCACCATGTGGTGGCTCGGT
>DAIOTI010000152.1:0-4517 GCA_036752105.1 Ilumatobacteraceae bacterium
ATCGAGCAAGGCGTAACGCCCGTCGCTCTGTTGGATGATGCCTGTGACGATGTCGCCTTCGCGGTTGGCGTACTCCTCGAATTTGCGGTCACGCTCGACTTCTCGAATGCGCTGGCTCATGACTTGGCGAAATGTCACCGCTGCGATGCGGCCGAGTTCGTTCTTGTTCGGCGTGTCGTCACGCTCGTTGACCCAATTGCCTTCTTCATCGACGTCATATGCGATGAACTTCATGTCGAGGTTCTCAGGATTGATCTCGACGATCACTTCGTCGGCCGCGCCGGGGCGCTTCTTGTAGGCCGTGGCCAAAGCCTCGACGAGCACTTGGAGAAGTGCGTCGACGGAAATGCCGCGATCAGCCGCGAGCATGCGGACTGCTTCTGACATGTCAAGGTTGCTCATACTGCGCTGACCTCCGCTGGTTGAACTGTTGCGTTCGGATGTGATGAGCCGCCACGTGCAGCGCGCTTTGACTGTGCAGTGCGCGACGCAGGCGAGCCCGGCTTGGGTGTCGTGGCCCACACGAACACCGTGCGAGCTTTTTCGATGTCGGCGATGGACACGGTGACATCGACCGGACCACTGACGACATCATCGAGAAGGCGAATTGTTGCCGTTGAGTCAGTCGCCGCAACCAGCGTGCCGTTCAATCGGCGACGACCATCGATATCGCTTCGGAGGCGCACGTTCACGTCTTTGCCGATCTCGCGACGAAAGTGAGCTGGCGTGCGCAAGGTGCGCTCGAGGCCGGGACTGGTGACTTCAAGGGTGTAGCGCTGGGTGACGATGTCACCATGGTCGAGCTCGCGACCAAGAAGACGGGTGACCAGGGCAAGTTGATCGAGGTCGACGCCCTTGTCCTGACCGGCAGGGGTGTCGACGGTGACTTTCAGGGTTCCACCGGCGAAGTCGCAGTCGTACAACTCGAGACCGAGGTCGGCAAGGATGGGTTCGACGAGGGAAACAACGGTGTCGACGAGCGTCGCTCCTGCCATGGTGACCACCTCCTCGCTTGCCATTACCTGTGAACCGTTCTGACGTCCCACAAAACAAGAGGCACGGACGAAACGCCCGTGCCTCAAGTTCCACGAACTTTTTGGACGCTCCCTACTATACCGGCGCAAACTAAGGTTCTCACGGGGTCGCGAGGACCTCCACCTACCGCCACACACCATGCTTCGCCTCTCCCAATTGTTCGTGCGCACCCTGCGCGAAGACCCCGCCGATGCCGAGGTCCCCAGCCACAAGCTGCTGGTGCGCGCCGGATACATCCGCCGTGCAGCGCCCGGTGGGTACACGTGGCTTCCTCTCGGCTTGAAAGTCTTCCGTCGCGTCGAGACGGTGGTTAGAGAAGAAATGGATGCGATCGGCGCCCAAGAAGTGCACTTCCCCGCTCTCCTGCCACGCGACGTGTACGAAGCGACGAACCGTTGGACGGAGTACGGAGACAACTTGTTCCGCCTGAAAGACCGACGTGGCGCTGATTATCTCCTCGGCCCGACTCATGAAGAGATGTTCACGTTGCTCGTGAAAGATCTGTACAGCAGTTACAAAGACCTGCCGCTGTCGTTGTACCAAATTCAGACGAAGTATCGCGACGAGGCACGTCCACGCGCAGGACTCCTACGCGGTCGTGAGTTCTCCATGAAAGATTCGTACTCCTTCGACATCGACGATGAAGGACTGCAACGTTCCTACGACGCACATCGTGGTGCGTACCAGCGAATTTTCGATCGTTTGCGCTTGCCATACGTCATCGTCAAGGCCATGAGCGGAGCAATGGGTGGCTCGATGAGTGAAGAGTTCCTCTCGCCCCTAGACGTCGGCGAAGACACATTCGTGCGCTGCACCGCATGTCAATACGCCGCCAACACCGAAGCCGTGACGACCGGAAAGACCGACACCGGCACCGGTGAAGTCAGCGCTGCAACAGAAGTGCACACACCCGGTTGCGGCACCATCGATGCTGTCATCACCTATCTCAACGAGCATGCACCACGAGCCGACCGGCTTTGGACCGCCGCCGACACGTTGAAGAATGTGGTCATCATGTTGAAGCAGCCCGACGGTACGCGCGAGCCGCTTGTGATCGGAGTACCCGGCAATCGAGAAGTCGACATGAAACGCGTCGAAGCGCATGTGGGCCCTGCGGAAGTTGAGCCGTTCACCGACTCCGACTTCGAGACGTATCCGATGCTGAAACGCGGTTACATCGGACCGCAGATCCTGGGCACGACATCGGCAAGCGGCATCACGTATCTGCTCGACCCGCGCATTTCGATCGGTACTGCCTGGGCGACCGGTGCGAACAAGACCGACACACACGTCATCAACCTGGTTCACGGCCGCGACTTCACCGCCGATGGTGCGATCGAAGCTGCCGAAGTCCTCGATGGTGATCCGTGCCCGATGTGCGACGCTCCGTTGCAGATTGCACGGGGCATCGAGATCGGTCATGTGTTCCAACTCGGCCGCAAGTACGCCGACAAATTGGGGCTGTCCGTCCTTGACCACAACGGCAAGCAAGTGGTGGTCACCATGGGCTCGTACGGCATCGGAGTCAGCCGTGCTGTCGCATCGATTGCGGAAGCATTCCATGACGAACTTGGGCTGCGCTGGCCACGCGAAGTGGCGCCCGCCGACGTACATGTGGTCATCGCCGGAAAGGGCGACGACGGCACGAGCGACTTTGCAGAGGCCCTGTCGCAACAGCTCGAATCTGCCGGTCTTGAAGTGATCATCGACGATCGCGTCGGCGTCTCACCCGGCGTGAAGTTCAAAGATGCAGAACTTTTGGGTATGCCGACAATTGTCATCGTCGGTCGCGGTTTGGCACAGGGAACAATCGAGGTGCGTGATCGTCTGGCCGGCACGAAAGTTGAAGTCGCCAAAGATGAAGCTGCGACACATGTCCTCACGCTCGCGCGCAGCACTCCGTAGGCTCTGACGCATGCACCTCCTTCGTGGCGCGATTCGGCACTACGACTGGGGAGACGTCGACTTCATTCCCTCTCTCCTCGGCGAGAGTTCAACTGGCAAGCCGTGTGCAGAGTTGTGGTTCGGCACTCACCATGGCGCCCCGAGCGAGGTGTTCATCGATGGTGGATGGATCGCCCTCGAGAAAGTGTCAGGCGATCTCGACATCCTCGTGAAAGTGCTCGCTTCAGCACGACCGCTCAGCCTCCAAACCCATCCCACTCGCACAGAGGCAGCACGGGGGTACGCCCGCGAGAACGATGCTGGACTTCCCCTGGATCACCCCACACGGCTGTATCGAGACCCACACGACAAACCCGAGATGGTGATTGCTCTCACACGGTTCGAGGCATTGTGTGGTTTTCGCCCCACGCAACAATCTGTCGCCGATCTGTCGTCGTACGGCTGGCATCACGAAGCTGCGGTACTGGAAGTGCAGGGCATCAGGAATTACGTGCACTGGTGTTTCGACGC
Organism: Ilumatobacteraceae bacterium; assembly: GCA_036752105.1. Lineage (GTDB taxonomy): Bacteria > Actinomycetota > Acidimicrobiia > Acidimicrobiales > Ilumatobacteraceae > UBA2093. The sequence goes on from DAIOTI010000152.1 coordinate 3,451, forward strand.
AGATTCGATGCCTCCGCTCAAGAACTGTCCACAGTGGCTGCGCGACCTCGCAGCCGCTTACCCCGACGACAGAGCACTTCGCGTCGCTCCCCTGCTTCACCACGTGATTCTTCAACCGATGCAAGCAATCGCCTTGCACGCTGGCAACGTGCACGCATATCTCAAAGGTGCTGCGGTCGAAGTGATGTCGTCATCAGACAATGTCATTCGCGCTGGTTTCACAAGCAAGCACGTCGACGTCACCGAGTTGCTCTCGGTCGCCGACTTCGACGTCATCGAAGAGCCGGTGCAAACTCCGCTCACGAGTGGAGTCGTGTCGGTCTACGAAAGCCCCGTAGAAGATTTTCTCGTCGAGCGAATAGACGTCGACGGAACACACCAACTTCCGACGTCGGACCGACATCGCATCGTGCTGTGTACCGAAGGCGCCGTGGGCGAACTCACATCTGGCCATGCCGCACTCGTGACACCGGGTCAGCACGAAGTTCTCGAGGGTCATGGCACCCTCTTCGTGTGCGCCGGCACACGTTGACCGTTGTTAGTTGCCGACGGTCTTTCGAATCTCGACGATCTTCTCGCCCGCATTATTGGCATCATCGCCTTTGTCGCTGAGCAGTTGTGAACGATCACGAGCCGCTTCGCGCTCTGCCAATGTGGTATCGACGCGAGCAATCGCGGCCTCGACCCCGTGTTCGTTGATGTATTCAGCCCATTCGACAAGTGCGTCGACCATCTCGTTTTCAGGCACGACCGCGACGTTTCGACCCTTCACGAAAAGGTGACCGCGTTTGTTGCCCGCGGCAATGCCAAGGTCGGCCTCGCGAGCTTCACCTGGACCATTCACCACGCACCCCATGACGGCGATCTGCAAGGGCAGTTTCCGATCGGCGAATGCAGCCTGTGCCCGGTTGGCGACATCGATGACATCGATCTCGGCACGACCGCAGCTAGGACAGGCGATGAGGTCGACGTTCTTGCGCTCGCGCAGACCAAGCGCTTCAAGCAATTGACGACCGGCGCGGGCTTCTTCTACAGGGTCGGCGGTGAGGCTGTAGCGAATGGTGTCG
>DAIOTI010000153.1:0-4512 GCA_036752105.1 Ilumatobacteraceae bacterium
GCTCACCACAACGTCGGGTTCACCGACTATGTGCGCCTCTGCGAGCGCAGATCGAGACACGAGTTCGCCGACTGAGCATGAGACTTGAGCATGTCGTTCCATCACGATGACATCCATGCTCTCTCAGTGCCCGCTCTTTGCATCGGCAGGGCAACCTGTTCCAACTCCGGTGGGGGTGATGTCCAGTTCCTGAATGGCGACGTTTGCCAATCGAGAGAACACCGGTGCAGCGGCCGTTCCACCGAAACGGTCACGTGAGGAGCCGTCTGGTTCGTCGATGCTCACGAGCATCGTGATCTTCGGGTCATCAGCAGGGAAATATCCGACGAACGATGCGAAGTACTTTCGACCACCGGTAGCGGTCGTGTAGGTGCCGTTGTCCTGCGCTTTGTAACCGGTTCCGGTCTTGCCAGCGACTGTCATTCCCTTCACCTGCGCCAAGGTCGCCGTACCAGAGCACACAACGTCTTTCATGATCGATGTCATCGTCGTCGCGACTTCGGGCTTCAACACCGGACGTGTCGCTGCGGCATTAGTTTCCTTCAATTGTCCTTCGGCATCGATCGTTGCCTTGACGAGTCGCGGCGCCACGTACGTACCGCTATTCGCAACGACATTCACACCGGCGACGAGTTGCAATGGAGTTGCTGCGTACCCATACCCGTAGGTGACGGTCTTCTTCTCCGTACCGAACCACTTACGCGTCGACTTCAAAATGCCTTTGCTTTCACCCGGGTACTCGAGACCCGTCGTCGCACCGAAACCGAATGCACGCAAGTACGCATGCATCTGCTCAGGCTGAATAGTTCCGCCGGTGATCACAGTTCCGAGGTTCGAACTCTCTCTCAAGATCTCTCTTACGGTCATCTTCATCGTCGGGTGGGGATAAGCGTCTCTGATGACGAAACCGTCTTCGCGAAGGACACCTGGCACCATGAACTCCGTCGAATCAGTCACCTTGCCCTCATTGAGAGCCGCACTGACGCTGAAGACCTTGGCGACCGACCCGGGCTCGTGTGCTTCGACAGCAGCGAAGTTGCCAGTCGCGAGTTCGGCCTGTCCGTCTTCTTTACGACGAACATTTGACATCGCGTAGATGTCACCCGTGCGAGAGTCCATCATGATGACGGTGCCTGCTCGCGCTTTGAGTTGATCGACTCTCTGAAGCAGGGCCTGGTCAACTTGGAACTGAATTGACTTGTCGATGGTGAGCACGAGGTCTGAACCCGTCTGCGGGTCAGTGATCATCGAACCAGTTCCGGAGATCGAGTTGCCCTTGTTGTCTCGTTGGCGAACTGCCTTGCCATCGACTCCCGCGAGCAATTCGTTGTACTGCTGCTCGAGTCCAGAGATTCCCAATCCGTCGGGGTCGGTGCGACCGATGACGGCGCCTGCCACCCCACTTTCCACCACGCGCGCCGGTTCGGTGTATGACGACACGCCCGTCAGTCCAAGGTCAAGAACTGCTTTTGCGCGATCCTTGTCGATTTGTCGGGCGATATAGACGAAGTTTCCTTCTCGCTTGCTGAGTGCCGCGACGATGCGGTCGTGCTCCGCCACTGACAACTGCAGAATTGACGTCACTGCGGCGGCAGTCCCGATCGGATCGAGCACGAGTTGTGGATCGGCAAACTCCGTGGTCGTCGGAACCGAGAGCGCAATCTCGTTCCCGTTTCGGTCAAAGATCACACCGCGATCTGCTCGAATGATGGTGGTTCGTGTGCGTTGATTGATGCTCGCAGCGTGATAGCCGTCACGGCGGACGGTTTGCAACAAGCCCACCCAAACAGCAAGCAACAACAAGGCGAACACGATGCCGAGAACCGCAAACGACAGACGCATTCGAATTCGTTGGTCCACGTCATAGGAAGTTTGCTTCTGTGCCGCTTGTACGGCACGCTGCCTGAATTGCTCGGACTGTCGGATCAACCGCTCTCTCGTCGACCGAGGCGCGCGCGATCGGCCACCATCGCGACGACCGGATCGACTACCGCTACGTGTCTCATCGGCACGTGTGCGTCCTGTCGACCGCCCGCCTTCGACTGGTCGGCGAGAAGAAGCTCCTCGTCGGTCATCCACATCGTCTCGAACCGAGGTTCGCTGCCGGCTCGACGGGCGTTGCTTGCTTGCCATGCGCGACGTTGAAGAACCATGACTGCGTGTGCGTCTCTGCACCTGACCCGAGGCGACACCTTTCGATGACCGTTGCTGTGAGTCACGTGAGGTTCTCTCGCTCATCGACCCGGTCCCACTTGTCGCTTGATACGGCCGAAATCGTCGAGCTTTGACTCTTTGGTGCTGGCGATGTCTTCGTCTATCTTCCCCACCGACGCAGCCACTTCGGCAGCGACCTCTGCAGGTATCTCGACGACTTTCATGCCGACTGCAGGCACCATGCCGAAACTGCGCGCCTTTTCGAGCAACACCGAGGGTGACTGAAGCAGTGCTCGTTCAGCGCGAAGCTCGTCATAGTGCGCCCGCGCACGGACGATGTCCCTGTTCAACTCATCGAGCCGCATCTGTTCTTGCGCCATGTATGCACGCAGCGCGACGACTGCAAACATGAGCCCGAAGAACATGATGACCGCAGTTATCACGCGACCAACTGTTTGGCGTTGCGCCGCAGGAACGAGTGAGAGCTCTGGTCGCTCGACAGCCTCCGTCGAACGAGCGCGACGTGTGGTGTCAGTGCGACGTGCCGCGTCGGTGCGAAGTGCGACTGCCATGGTCAGACCACTTCTCCGGCTAGACGCTCGATGACGCGCAACTTGGCTGATCGTGATCGTGGGTTCGACAGTTGCTCAGATTTCGTAGCTTCGCGTGGAGCACGGATGGCTTTCGCCACCGGATGTGCTCCGCAACCACATGGCAGACCGGGTGGGCAGGCGCATCCCCCTGTGACCGCATGACGGAATGTCCGCTTCACGATGCGGTCTTCCCCCGAGTGATACGTGAGTACCGCCAGTCGTGCTCCCGGTTCGAGAAGTTCGATTGTTGCCTCGAGAGACGACTCCAGGATCTCAAGTTCACTGTTGACGGCAATTCGAATCGCCTGGAAAGTGCGCTTTGCCGGGTGGCCACCACGGCGACGCGCGGCAGCGGGTATCGCCATGGTGACCACATCGGCCAGCTGAACGGTCCTCTCGATCGGACGAGCAGCGATCATCGCCCGTGCCACTCGTGCCGCGAACTTTTCGTCGGCATAGTCCTGCAACATGCGGACCAAGTCCTCGAAGCTCCACTCATTGACGATGTCGAATGCGCTCACGGACTGCGAACGATCCATACGCATGTCAAGTGGTGCATCGTGTCGATACGAGAACCCGCGCTCTGCCACATCGAATTGCGGTGATGACACACCGAGATCGAACAGGGCGCCGACAATCGTCGTCGCACCGGCATCGGCCACCATGTCTGCGATGCGGTCGAAGCGGGCGTGCCGGAGGGTTGCACGCCCGCTCATAGACCCCAGCGCCTTGGTGGCAGCACGAAGTGCGTCTTGGTCTCGATCGATGCCAAGCAAGTGCATTGATGAATGACGGTGAAGCAATGCCGAGGCGTGGCCGGCACCGCCAAGCGTTGCGTCGACAAAAAGGCCAGGAGCCATGTCAGCAAACACCGACAACAACTCATCGAGCATCACCGGCTGATGTTCGAAACGTGCGCCAGGTTCACCAGCACCCAATTGACTGGACGTCATCACGTGCGCTCCACGGCGAGCGTGCACCTGCGCGGCACCGTGCACGTCGCTCCAGATGTTCGGCAGTTCCCCGGATGACAAGTGCCGTCGGGATGTCTCCCCGAGTCGGCGACGATGACAGCGGGCGGAGTTGGGGCTAGCCACCGCGCCATCCGGAGAACTGCCGAGCACCGAGAGTGCGCGACAGGTGAGGTCGAAACGATTGATGTCGAGAATGGTCGAGAAGAAATGTGGTTCTGCTTGGGTGTGCGAGCTGCGATCATCGGCGATCACGCGTCCGCTCCTGCGATCTGCTGCGTGCCCACTTCCGTGATTCGCTCGTGGCGCTCCGGGTCCCAGATCTCGACGCGGTCGAGCGAGCCAGCGACGATGACACGAGAGTTGAGCGCCAGGCCGGCATATGTGCGCAACTTTTCGTCGAGGTTGATGCGACCCTGCGCATCGACAGTCACTTCGAGGGTATTGGCTGCGAGCGCACGTTGTTGGTTGCGATCGATCTCGCCGGCACGCACCTTCTGCATCAACTCTTGTGCGACTTGATCAAAGGCCTCAGCAGTCAGCACATCGACGCACTTGCCCTGGCCGAAAGCGAGATAACAGCGGGGCTCAAGGCGCGGGCGGAACGCAGCGGGCAATGCGAGTCGACCCTTGGGGTCCAACTGCCGCTCGTGCACTCCAACAAACACGGGTTTCTCCGCTCCCACCGGGAGACGCCCTGTCTCCCCCCACGCAGAACATTATCCCCACTTTTCCCCACTGTCAACCATTTCGCCCCACCTTCGACCACTTATCCCCCCACCGCACCCCACAGG
>DAIOTI010000154.1:0-4481 GCA_036752105.1 Ilumatobacteraceae bacterium
TGAGGTCGGAGGAAATGACCAGCGACGGGACGTCGGGGTCAACGTACATCTCAAAAGTTGCGTGATCTCGGAATCCGGAGGGTACATCCTCGTTGGTATTGCGATCAATCGGATATTTGTCGAGAAGTGGAAGTCGGACTCTCCCTATCCAGTCGCAGACGTGAGCCTCGAGATGCCAACGACCTCACCCGGCATCGCGACGTCTCAGGTGTCCTTGGTAGCCCAGAAGGTGCGAAGTGTCCTCCAGTTGATGCTTGAGAGTTCACCCGATCGTGCGGTGACTGAGTCGGATGCGGACGGAGGTGATCTCCTGAGCCGCTTTCTACCTGCTGACCTGGTGAGAGCCCTTGGTCGGGCGGCGGCGGGCAATATCGAACCTCACGAATGTGAAGCGGCCACTTGGGACATCGTTCGCAGCATTCCCTGCGGTCCCTTTGACCGTTACGGCCTCCTCGCTGCGCCCACCATCGAAGCTCGTTTGAGCCAGGTCGAACACGTGGTGGCGCACCTGCGTGAGATGGTCGAATTTCACCGGTCGTGATGGCCGGTGGAAATTTGGCGATTCTTGGTACAACTTATGTGTGGTTTCGCGTCGTCCGTGGTCTGCTGGTCGCATGTCGACATCAGAGAAGGTCGTTGATCTTGTCGATTCAGTGAAGGTATATGCCAAACAGGAAACGATCGGCCCGCTACGCGGCGCGTGGCGCTGGTTGCTGTTCGGGCTTGCTGCCGCCTTGTCTCTGGGCATCTCGATGCTGTTCGCGATTCTCGGTGTCTTGCGATTGGTGCAACATCTTGGTGGCGAAGCACTCGATGGTGGTTGGTCGTTCGTGTCATACCTCATCGCGCTTGTTGTGACCGCCTCACTCGTTGCTCTCAGCCTGTCGCGTGTGAACAGACCCTCACTCTCCAAACAAGGGGGCCAGCGTGGTTGATCGTGCCGGAGAAACGAGCCCAATTCGTCGAGACGACCTCGAAGCGAAGCTGCGGGCGCTACAGGGTGACATCAATCAGAAGGTGTCAAACAAAAAGGACACGGCTGTCGCTGTTGGCGCAGGAGTGGGCACACTCGCGCTCGTGGTTGCATATCTTCTCGGACGACGAGGCCGTCGAAAGGGACGCGGTCGACGGGTAGAAGTGCGCGGTTTCTGACGTCATGTTGCAACGCATGCTCGGTGCCGGCGCATTCGCCCGCATCGCCAAAAGATATCCATTCATCAAATTTCTTGTCTTGGTGTTTGGAGCCGTGCGATGGTTCGCTTCACGACGACAGAGACGATTAGATCGCCTGCGCATGGTCGATGTCGACCTAGCCGATGACGAGATACTTGTGTTGACCCGAGAGAAAGTACGTACGACAAAGCGAGGTGATTCCTCACATGCCTGACGAATTTTCCGGAGGAGAGCGAGCACTCTTTCTCGATAGCAAGCACCGGCGCTACTTGGTCACCCTGCATCCGGAGGGTGAATTTCATAGTCACTCTGGTTTCGTGCCGCACTCAGATGTCATAGGAAAGGCTCCTGGCGTGCGGCTTGAGTCGACTCTCGGTGCCCGATACGTCGTTCTCAGACCAACGCTCGAGGACTTTGTCCTCGAGATGCCTCGCGGTGCGCAGGTGATCTACCCGAAAGATCTGGCACCGATATGTATGTTGGCAGACATTGGTCCCGGCGTCAGGGTGTACGAGACCGGAATTGGATCAGGCGCACTCTCGATGACGATGCTCCGTTGGGGCGCAACGATCAGAGGGGTCGAACTACGCGAAGACTTCCTCAATCGCGCAACTTCGAACGTGCGAAGCTTTCTCGGTGAACAAGCGCTTGAGCGCTACCACGTGACAGTGGGGGACAGCTACGAGTCAGTGCCCGATGGTCCATACGATCGGGTCGTTCTAGACCTTCCAGAACCATGGCAGGTCGTTCCTCACGCCAGCTCGGCATTGGTGCCAGGTGGAATCCTGGTTGCTTATACGCCGTCTATCACCCAGGCAGTGCAGACTCGTCAGACATTCGATCGACGATGGACAGACATACGTACCCTCGAGGTGTTGCATCGAACATGGCACATCGAAGGACAATCGGTGCGACCAGATCACCGAATGGTGGCGCACACCGCATTTCTCACAGCGGCTCGTTTCATCGGCTCGTAGACGTCGCTTGACGACAGTCGAGACGACTTACGGCTCAATAAAGATGCACTCGCCTGGGCACTCTTCAGCCGACTCGACCACGGCGTCAAGAAGACTGTCGGCGAAGTTTGCGAGACCCTCGGCACCTTGCTTGTTTCCTTTGGCGGTTGCATAGATGGTCGAGCCTTCTTTCACGTAGGCAAGACCATCGTCAAGAAGAGTGAACACGTCTGGAGCGATCTCCTCGCAGAGACCGTCACCGGTGCACAAGTCCTGGTCAATCCATACCTTCATGGGGGGAGACTCCCTCAACTCTCGCCTCGGCACGGGTCCGAGACACTGAATACTTCCACCGGTTTATCCGGCATTTTCACTCTACACAGCCCATCGGTTGGCAGGCAGGTTCAAGTGGATCAAACATCTGCGTAAGACATCGGTGGGAGAACCAGAAGTAGGGTCGGTGCATGGCTAGCGAGACTCGTAGTTCCTCGGATGATGATGCCGTCGAAGCGCTGAAGGCAGAAATTGCCGAGCTTCGGACCCGCCTGAGCGAGTTGCCCCAGCGTGCGACGGCTCTGGAGGAGCGACTTCTCGAGACGAAGGGCCAGTTGGCTCATGCAGTTGCCCAGAACGAAAAACTCTCGTACACGCTACGTGAGGCCCGTGAGCACATTGCCACGCTCCGCGACGAAGTGGAGAAGTTGACTCGTCCACCATCTGCGTATGGGAGTGTCTTAGGAGTCAACGACGATGGCACAGTCGATGTCCTGACAAGTGGCAGGAAGATGCGCGTCACCTATCACCCTGCGATCGACATTGATGACATTGAACGCGGCCATGAGGTGGTTCTGAACGAGTCGATGAACATCGTGTTGGTCAGACGGGCCGAGACCACTGGAGAGGTCGTCACACTGAAAGAGCTGATGGAAGACGGCGTTCGTGCAATCGTCACTGGTAGAGCCGATGAAGAACGAGTCTGCGAACTGGCAGACAGTCTGCGTGGAACGTTGCTTCGATCGGGGGATCTTCTTCGATGCGATGTTCGCTCGAATTTGCTCATCGAAAGACTGCCTCAACCCGAAGTCGATGACCTGTTACTTGAGGAAGTGCCGGATATCAGCTACTCCGACATCGGTGGGCTCGACGGTCAAATTGAACTCATCGCAGACGCTGTTGAATTGCCGTTTCTTCACAGCGACCTCTTCGCAGAGCATCAACTACCTGCTCCAAAGGGCATTCTGTTGTACGGACCACCTGGATGTGGAAAGACGCTCATCGCCAAGGCAGTTGCCAACAGCCTTGCAAAGAAGGTTGCAGCCAAGACCGGGGGCGAGAAGGGTCGCTCGTATTTCATCAACATCAAGGGTCCAGAGCTGCTGAACAAATATGTCGGTGAGACCGAACGTCAGATTCGTCTGGTGTTCCAACGAGCGCGGGAAAAGAGCGAAGAGGGCTGGCCAGTCATCGTCTTCTTCGACGAGATGGACTCGATGTTCCGAACACGAGGGAGCGGCATTTCCTCAGACATGGAGTCGACGATCGTTCCCCAATTGCTCGCAGAGATCGACGGCGTAGAGGGCCTCAAGAACGTCATCGTCATCGGCGCCACCAATAGGGAAGACCTCATCGACCCTGCGATTCTTCGGCCTGGTCGTCTCGACGTGAAGATCAAGATCGAGCGTCCGAACGAATCTGCCGCGCGTCAAATTTTTGCAAGGTATCTCACGACCGACCTTCCACTCGAAGGTGTCGACAACGAAAGCGATGCATCTGGCGTCGTCGAATCGCTCATCGATGCCACAGTCGCGGAGATGTACAGCACCGAGGCTGCCAACCGTTTTCTGGAAGTCACGTATCAGAACGGCGACAAAGAAGTGCTTTATTTCAAGGACTTTTCGAGTGGTGCGATGATCGAGAACATCGTGCGACGAGCCAAGAAATTGTCCATCAAGCGAATTCTCTCTGGCGGTAGCCGGGGAATCTGTCTTGATGACTTGGTTCAGTCGATTCGTCAGGAATTCAAAGAGCATGAGGATCTCCCGAACACCACCAACCCTGACGATTGGGCCCGCATCTCTGGAAAGAAGGGTGAGCGGATCGTGTTCATCCGGACTCTTGTTTCAACCGAGGCGGACATCTCTGACGCTTCTGGCGGTCGAGCAATCGAGCGGACCGCAACTGGCCAGTACCTGTAGGCGCACATGGCTCTACAGAAGGTCTGCGGCATAGAGACCGAATACGGCATCTTGTCCCGGGGTTTTGATGCGTCTCCGGTGACCGCGTCTTCGGTTCTCATCAATGCGTACGCAGGAACGATGCCTCAAAGAATCGGTTGGGATTTTCTTGACGAGA
>DAIOTI010000155.1:0-4476 GCA_036752105.1 Ilumatobacteraceae bacterium
CCGTCGAGGAAACGCCCGTTCGTGGCGATTCCTGGATCTGGTCGGAGTACTCGAACGCACTCTTCCTGGCGTTGCGTCGGCGCTGCACGCCCGACGAAGTGACTTCACCGAGCTCGACCCGACACGAGTGATGTCATTTCCGGCTCTCGAACACCTCCGTCAGCGAGGAATGGCCAATCGAGTCGACACGGACAACCTCATGATGGCGGCCTTCCTGGCCGATGCCACCGATGGCCAACAAGCCGAGATTGCAATTGAACTCATCTCTCCACTTCAACTGCCGACCGAAGATGAGCGCACGATCGTCGCTCTCCTCAAAGCTTCCATGCTGCTGAGAACCGTGGTCAGCCAAGAGCCCTTTACTCTCAACACACGCGTACTTGCGCAGTTGGCGGAGTACCTCACTTCTCCGATCAACGTCGAGATGTGTCGACACCTCACTGAGGCGCGAGGTGAGTTGGAAGATTGGCAATACTCAGCGCTTCTCGAAGTGATCTCTGGTGTGCAAGAAGTATTGGCACACCCGGAGTTGATTGACGGCACTCGCGAGTCGGTGCTCACACTCAAGAAGAGCAAGGCTCTCGACCTGACCACGGACCCACTTCTCAGGGATCGCATCGAGAACGCTTCGGCTGGATATCTCATCGCCCACTCGCCAGCTGACATCGTGCGACATGCAGAACTCATCGAACCACTTCCGAGAGGTCGAACCGTTCGCGTGACTGTGCATGAGATCGCCAGCAGCGAAGTAGAGACCCAACGTGACTCACCCCAGACCTCCAAGCCCCAGAGGTGGCAGGTGGAGATCGCGACACGTGATGCCAAAGGACTTCTTGCGCGCATCGCAGGAGTATTCGCTGAGTACGGACTTGAGGTTGCTTCCGCCGACCTAGCGACATGGCCTGATGGAGGCGTCGTCGACAGTTTCACCATCGTCAGCTTCACAAAACCGTCGAGCACTCAACTTGCCCATCGCATTCAAGAAAGTCTCAAGCGCCGTCCGGATCTCGGTCTTCGGGTTGGACGCACACTGCTCAAGCAGCTCGTCATCTCAGTCGACCAGGATGCGCACCCATGGCACACAGTCGTCACTGTGTCAGGGGCCGACCAACCTGGTCTCCTGCAAGCCGTGGCGACCTCGTTCAGCACCTCCGGAATCCATGTCCATCATGCCTCGATCAGCACGTCTGAAGGAATTGTCACGGACCGTTTCGAGGTCTCAGACCGACATGGCCGAAAGATCGGCGACAAGGCGATCGCCAAGTTGATGCAGCATTTCGCCTGAATTCGCCGACACGTGACGCAGATGTCGTCATCTCAGACTCACAGGGTCGTCACACAATCGAAACAATGACCTGACGGATGAGAAATGTCCGTCTCATACCTTCTGGTTGTCGCAGCGTCGCGGCACACCACCCAACATCCAGAAGGAGAACTATCAGTGAAACTCATCACTGCGATCGTCAAGCCGTTCAAGCTTGACGACGTGAAAGATGCACTGAAGTCTGCTGGGGTACAAGGCATGACCGTGTCTGAGGTTCGTGGGTTTGGTCGCCAAGGCGGCCACAGCGAGACCTATCGCGGAAGTGAATACTCCATCGACTTCGTGCCCAAAGTACGCATCGAGATCATCATCGATGATGCAAGCGCAGACAAGGTCGTAGATGCGATCTGCTCTACAGCTGCGACAGGAAAAATTGGTGACGGAAAGATCTGGGTCACCGACATCTCACGACTGGTGCGAGTTCGCACCGGAGAGGAAGGCTCCAATGCAATCTGATTTCTTGTTCGAAAAGACTTCTCGTGGCCTGACATGGCTGAAGCGGATCCTGGTCGGCACCGCAGTGTCATCTGGTGCGGTGCTGCTCGCCGGCACTGCGTCACTTGCCGCCGATGATTTTGACGCAGAGAAGGCCGTGACAGTTCTTGGTCAACAGACTTCTCTCTTGTGGGTCGTCATCGGTGCGATGCTCGTCATCTTCATGCAGGCGGGTTTTGCACTCGTCGAAACAGGGTTCTGCCGAGCAAAGCACGCAGCACACGTGGTGTCGACCAACTTCGCCATCTTCGGGCTGGGATTCATCGCATTCTTCTTCGTCGGATTCCCACTCGCCTTTGGTGGCTTCAGTTATGCCCCGATGGGCCTCGAAGCCCCGATCGGTGATGCGCTTCTCGGCAGTGGAAACTGGGTGTTTCTCTGGAAGGGCGGATGGGCATTGTCCGGTGGAGGAATTACTCCAGCACTTCTCGGTTTCTTCCTGTACATGGTCGCGTTCATGGACACAGTGGCCACGATTCCGACCGGGTCGATGGCTGAAAGATGGAAATGGAACAGCTTCGTCGTCTGGGGCTTCTTCTGTGGCGCGGTGTACTACCCACTGTTCGCGGCATGGACCTGGGGTGGCGGTTGGCTCGCTAAGACCTGGGACACGATGGGCCTCGGTGCGGGCTACGTCGACTTCGCCGGCTCTGGTGTGGTCCACGCCGTCGGTGGCGTCGCTGCACTCGCTGGCGCAATCGTCATCGGTCCACGAATCGGAAAGTTCGGAGCAGACGGAAAACCGCGAGCAATCCCCGGACACCACATTCCCATGGCGATGCTCGGAACGTTCATCCTCCTTTTTGGTTGGTTCGGGTTCAATGCCGCATCAACGTTTGCATCGACTGATGTGCAATTTGCGACTGTTGCTGCGAACACCGCGATCTCCGGTGCATTCGGCGCAATCGCGGCGATGTTCTGGATCACCAAGCGCACGGGAAAGCCCGATCCCGGCATGATGGCAAACGGCATGCTCGCAGGTCTCGTGGCAATCACTGCACCTTGCGCTTTTGTTGCCCCGTGGGCTGCTGCGGTCATCGGAGTGATTGCGGCAATTCTCGCCATTGAGGTTGTGTTCGTCGTCGAGCGCAAGTTCAAGATTGACGATCCTGTGGGTGCCATCGCCGTGCACGGAGCAAACGGAATCTTCGGTGTGCTCGCTGTCGGCATCTTCGCCAACGGCAGCTACGGAGGTGCATGGAATGGTTCCTCTGTCACCGGCGTGGAAGGAATCATCAAAGGTGACTGGGGGCAGCTCGGCGCACAAGCGCTCGGCGTGGCCGTCATCATCGGGGTGATTTTTCCGATTGCGTTCGCATTCTTCAAAATTCAAGACCAGATGACGAAGGGCGGAATTCGTTCGGCCGAAGAGGATGAAATCGCCGGTCTCGACCTGCCCGAGATGGGAGTCCTCGCCTATCCCGAGTTCGGATCCACACGACTCTGAGATGTCTCGGGGAGAGGCCCACCTGCTGACAGATGTCGAGCGGGTGGGCCTTTTCCTTGTGCGTGTGGGTGTGGGGTCGACGGGGGCACCGACCTAGTCTCGTGAGATGACCATGACGAGCACTCCTGCAAAGGCCGAGCGTTGGACCGCGCAATGGAAGGAACTCTACGAAGAGGTCATCACCACAGGTCTTTGCACCGGCTGTGCCGGGTGCGTCGTGACGTGTCCGCACGACGTCATTGGTTACGAGCATGTCGAGGGCAAGTACAAGCCGTTCCACCTCGAGGAGGAACTAGGTCTCAGTAATTGCATTCATGGCGAAAAAGGTTGCACGACTTGCACGAGGGCATGTCCTCGTTTCCGATCGTGGGAACCCGCCGCAGACATGCACTTGTTCGGCCGTACACGTGAACCAGACGAAATGGGCGGAATTTGGCGTCAACTTCTGCTCACTCGCGCAGCGGACAAGGAACAACACGAGAAGGGCCAAGACGGCGGATTCGTGTCAGCAATGCTCGTGTGGCTGCTTGAAAATGACTACATCGAAGCTGCACTAGTGAGCGGTGTCGAAGACGATGACGCCTGGAAAGCCAAACCGGCACTTGCTCGTAACAAGGCGGAAGTGCTGGCAACTGCTGGAAGCCGTTATACGTCCTGTGCCAACCCACTGGCTCTTCGCGATGCAAAGGAACAAGGACTCAATCGTCTCGCACTCGTCGGCATGGGTTGTCAGACCTCATCCCCGCCTGTCATGTGGGATCGCAAGGCGGGCAAGGTGTCGAAACCGTTTCTGTTCAACATCGGGCTGTTGTGCTCGAAGACTTTCGATGATGCCATCTTTCCTGAACTTTTTGAGGCCAAGTACGGCCTCAAAAAACAAGACATGGTCAAGATGAACATCAAAGGTGTGTTTCAGATCTGGATGAAAGATGGCTCGTATCACGAGATCGACTTGAAGGAATGTCACAAGTGGACACGCGAGGGCTGCAAGCACTGCCCAGACTTCGCAGCAGAGCACTCTGACATTGCGACTGGCGGAATCGGCGAGGACAACGATTGGACGCTCACAATCGTGCGCACCGCACTCGGCGAAGAAGTCATCAACCGCATGATCAAAGACGGCGTCATCATCGCCCGCCCGGCCCAAGAAGACGAAAAGGCGATGAAGTTGCTGCGCATGCTCTCCATCGTCAGCCGCCGACGCTGGCCA
>DAIOTI010000156.1:0-4474 GCA_036752105.1 Ilumatobacteraceae bacterium
GCTGCATCCATGCCGCGCGACAAGAACGCCGCGATGATTCCTGACAACACATCGCCACTTCCGGCAGTCGCAAGGCGCTGGTCTCCTGATGCGACGAGGAACGTGGGCCCATCTGGAGATGTCACGATGGTGGTGGGGCCTTTGCGCAACACGACACATCCGGTGCGTTCAGCGAGCTGACGGGTGGCTGAGATTCTGTCGACAGCGTCGACATCGCCGCCCAATGACGCGAACTCGCCGTCGTGCGGTGTGAGCACCGTCGGGGCATTGCGTGTCGTGATGCTGGAGGAATCACCATGGGCATCGACGACCGCAGTCAGACCGTCGCCGTCGACCACCACTGGAATCGACACGGAGCGCACGACATCGCGTACCAACTCTGAAACGTCGTCACCACGACCAAGGCCCGGCCCGATGACAAGTGCTGCGAAGCGATGAGCATCGGCTGCCACTTGTGCCCCCCAATGCCCTGTGGTCAAGTGGCGTTGCACCACTTCGGTCGGCAGAGCGTTGGCACTGTCGAGCGAGGTTTCGCGCATTGATGCGTGAACAATGCCCGCGCCTGCGCGCATCGCAGCTGCGCAGACGAGAGCAGCGGCTCCGGTCATACCGCCACTTCCGGCAATGACGCGTACTGCGTGAGACCACTTGTGTGCATCACGATCACGTGGTGGAATCCACGCAGCAACGTCTGTGGGACCGACCAGATATGTCGAGACGTCATCGCAATGGTCGACGACATCGACACCGATGTCGGCAATCTCGATGTCACCACATACTTGCGGCCCATCGTTCATCAAGTGACCGACTTTCAACGCCGCAAAGGTGATGGTGCGATCCGCACGCAACACATCGCCAACACACGTACCGACATCGGCATCAAGCCCACTCGGAACGTCGACTGCGAGCACAGGCACGCCGAACACCAACGGTGGCTCCCACGTGCCACGGAATCCGGTGCCGTACGCGGCATCAATGACGAGATCGGCACGCTGCGAGTCGACCACTTCGTCGCCTGCGACGTCTGCGGCGATCACCTCGACAGCTGCTCCCCTGTCGACGAGCCGTCGTGCTGCCACTTTGCCGTCGGCGCCATTGCTGCCCTTTCCGGCGATCACCACGACACGCTTGCCATATGCCCCACCCAACATTCGAAGCGCAGCGAACGCGACAGCCGCACCTGCTCGCTCGACCAGCACTGCATGACCATGTTGGCCAAGTACGGCGATCTGCACCTCGTCGGCACGACGCATCTGGGTGACGGTGACGACCGGAATCACGCTGCAAAGCGTACGGAGGAACTGAGCAGAAGGCTCTTAAAGAGCAGCTACAACGGCCACTGCGACCGAATCGGTATGACTGATGGACACCATCCAACTCGACACC
Source organism: Ilumatobacteraceae bacterium (assembly GCA_036752105.1). Classification (GTDB taxonomy): domain Bacteria; phylum Actinomycetota; class Acidimicrobiia; order Acidimicrobiales; family Ilumatobacteraceae; genus UBA2093. The sequence continues at coordinate 1,387 of DAIOTI010000156.1, forward strand.
CCTGCCTGACGCGCAAGTTCCTCCGCACGACCTTCGACGTGCAGCACCGGCGCTCCCGATTCGGCCCGGTCGAGCCACACGTCATGGAAGCCGAATGCACCAAGGCCCACACCGAGAGCCTTCATCGTCGCTTCGCGAACAGCGAATCGCGCGGCTAGGGACCGTGGATCATCGGCACGTTCCTCGAGCTTTGCCAATTCGGTAGCAGTGAACAGACGCTCGCGCATACCGGGACGTCTGTCCAACAATGAGCGGAATCGTTCGACATCGACAGCATCGATGCCAATACCACGCATGGTGGTCACTTCGTGCGCCAGTGATCCGCAGTTTCGGACACGGGCAAGATGAGCAAGTCGGCAATCGAAATTTCGGCAAGACGATCGTCACGGAAAGAGCCCTCAGTCTCGGTGACCCAGTCGACGAGGCGGTCATAGCGCCGGTCATAACCTTGCAACACGTTCTTCACTGCAGTCGAACTCAACGTGTCATGGAATGACACGTGCAACAGCGTGAGTCCGGTCGTCTGTGAGCCCTTTATCTCCGGGACGAGAATGACGGTACGACCATCACTTCGACCGCGAGCAACCAACACTTCCTGTTCGCTTGCAACGCGTCGCTTGGTGCCGACCAGAGAGTTGCTCGCATCGACTCGTGACTTCAACTCTCGAGCAAGGCCACCTCGATCGACGATCGAGATGCTTGCAGAACCAGCGGCCACGTCACCTTCGATGCGATAGCGGGTGTAGCCATTGACGGCGCTCACCGCACCGTCGAGTGCCGCAAGGACTTTCATGGTGCCGTATGACAGCCGGTCTCGTGATGCGCCTGAATCGATGACCGCACGAACAAGAGCGCGGTCGAGCAGGCCCTCTTCGCTACGAGAGATACCGACAGTGACGGTCTTTGCTTGGTGCTTGATGGCATCGACCGGACGAGTCAATTCGTCGATTCCACGCGTGAGCGCAGAGATGAGATCGTCAAGAAGCACTTCCGGTGATGCGATTCGCCCCGTGTCACGTTGGTACGACTCGAGTGGCGACGACGCAGTGACTGTTCGCAACAACGACACGATTCGCACTGCCGTCGAAGCCTCGAGGTTGCCGTCGTACTGGCCGGTCTGCAACGCGTTCTGAAAAGTCTGCATCGGAGCACCGATTGCATCGTGTACTCGAGCGAGCGCATCGTCGGCCTGCGCACCGCGCTCGACGACGTGCTCGATTGCTTCACGGGCCTCGCGGAGTGGGCGCGCAAGTGCGTCGATGGCAAGAGCTGCCTCGTAACCGAACAAGTGACCAGCCATCGCAGACAAGACGAACGCCAGACTCGATTCGACGACCGGCACGGAGATCACCGCACTCGCGCTGTCGAATCGGGACTCGCCCTCAGATGCCACCACGATCGGTAGTGCCTTGTGCGCCTTGTAGATGGCAACTTCTTTGGCGACATCTGTGGCGGTACCGTCAGCAAGACCGGCTGCGCACACGAGAATCATGGGCTCACACGACAAGTCGATGTGCTTCTTGTCTTCGGTCACGTCGCACGAGATCGACTTGTAACACAGCTCTGACAACTTGATGCGCACCTCATGTGCTGCGACGGTGTTCGGGCCGTTGCCCACGACCGCCCAATAGCGACGAGACGGTGCGAAGCGATGTGCTGCATCAGCGATGACAGGTCGCAAGGCGATGACACTCTCCATCGCTGCTGGCATGTCACGCAATGAACGCACCACACGGTCGGTGACTTCACGGTTCACTCGCCCGGATGCTTCTGCGATTGCACATGACAGCAACGCACCAGCAGCCACCTGGGCATAGAACGCCTTCGTACTTGCCACACTCATCTCGACGTCGCGCCCGTCAGATGTGTAGAGAACTCCGTGTGCTTTGTTGGCGAGTTCGGAACCACGACGGTTCACGATGGCGATCACCGACGCACCGCGATTCTTCAACAAATCGACCGTGCGATTGGTGTCTGTCGTCGTGCCGCTCTGGCTGACGGCCACCACCAACATGTCGGACATGTCGGTTCGCATGTCGAATCCGGACAGCTCGGTCGCCGTGAGTGCGTCGACATGGATACGGCCATCTGACACGGCGGACAACACGGCGACCATCGAGGTTCCGGCCACGGCAGCAGTTCCTTGGCCGATCACGCGGACGCGCGTGATGGTTCCGTTCGCCAACTTCTGTCGGATGTCGTCGGGCAGACTCTCCACCGGAAGGTCTGCATGCAAACCGCCGTCGCGCTCGACGATGCGACCACGCAACGTCTTTCTGAAACTGCGCGGCGCTTCGAGTATTTCTTTGAGAAGAAAGTGTGGTGAATCGCCACGGTCGATGTCGCGCGTGGTCACTTCTGCCGTGATGACAGAGTCGACACCGACGGAAAGAACTGTGCCGTCGTATGCGGACATCGAGAGCCCATCGATGGTGCCGGCACCATCGGCATCGAGCACCATGACTTGACCACGGCTCGCAGGTTGATCTGGATGTGCGAGTGCTTCGCCATCCATGCGCACGTAGTGCAGAGTCTCTTCGACCACTCCGTACGGCTCACTTGCCACGATGTAGCGATCTTCTGCGAGACCAATGCACAGACCTTGACCACTTCCGTGAAGCGCTAGCAACATCTTGTGCGGCTCATCAGCACTGACGAGACCGATGGCCACCGACCCTTCGAACGAAGACACGGTCTTTCGGAATGATTGAGTCAGATCATTGTCTGCACGGAACCGCTGCACGAGTGCGGGTATGACCTTCGCATCGGTCGTGATGGGGTCAGCGATCTTCAGTGAATGGCGAACTTTGAGATCGGCGTGGTTGTCGACGTCGCCGTTCAACACTCCGATGGCGATGGTCGCTGCGGTCTCGCCATCTTCCTCGCTGGTGACGGGATGGGCATTGGGCTCAGAGATGATGCCGACACTCGCCCATCGTGTGTGACCAAGAACGGTGGTTCGCACGCCAGGCAGCGACAGGGCACGACGCAGTAACTCGTCGTCCATGATTGATGCACGCATCTTGCGGGTGTTGTCCCCCAATTCACCGATCTCAGCTGCCGCCTTGTACACGAACACCAGTGATCG
>DAIOTI010000157.1:0-4457 GCA_036752105.1 Ilumatobacteraceae bacterium
GCACTCACCAAGGTGTGACGCTCGCGTCCTTGTTCCGTCACTGCGACTTGAACGACTCGCCCGTCGTCTTTGCCGGTCAGCCGTTCAGCGAGCCCCATATTCACCAGGCGCTGCACGGCACGCGTCGCCGTACTGGGGTCGACGCGTAACTTCTCGGCGAGGTCTCCCATGCGCCAGGTCGGCTGCTGAACCAACAGATCGAGAGTGTCCATCTGCCCTGGTTCCAACGCGCCATCTCCAGTTCCGAAGATGTGCTCGCGCATCAAGGTGGTGGTGGCTGCTCGACGAAGCTCGCGCCATGACAGACCCACTCGAGAGATCAACTCGACGTGTTCTTGGTTCGACATGTCGACGGGCGTACGAGTCAATTTCATTACGGGACAATGCTACTTGTGTCTGATTCGACGTTTAGTTCGGGGCACGGTTGTGCGTAGGTTCTCTGGGTGGGGCAAGGTGAATAGGAGAAAACCTCAATTTTGAGTGTTTTTCAGCCCCCCAAACCCTCCAAGGAGAAACTCATGAAGAAAAAGATCATCGCAGCGCTTGCTGCTTCAGCAATGGTCGTCGGTCTTGCCGCTTGTGGCAGCGACGATGACAACGCCGCCACCGATACCACGATGGCTGCAACAGACACCACGATGGCTGCCGAGACTGCCGGCAATATCGTCGAAGTAGCAGCAGCAAACGGCTCGTTCGGCTTCCTTCTCGAGGCAGCGACACTTGCTGGTCTTGACACCGCACTCGCCGGTGAAGGTCCGTTGACCGTGCTCGCGCCGACCGATGCCGCATTCGAAGCACTCGCGGCACAGGTGATCGGCGAAGGCGCAACGCTCGAGCAGTTGAAGGAACAACTCGCGAAAGACATCGACGGCTTGACCGCTGTCCTTCAGGCACATGTCATTTCAGGAAAAGTGATGGCCGCAGACACCGCAGCACTCGATGGCATGCAGGCCGACACCCTTGGTGGCGAGAAGTTGACCGTCTCGAGCAAGGACGGCGCAGTCTCGTTCACTGTCGGTAAGGCAGTCGCAAATGTGACGACTGCTGATGTCGAGGCAAGCAACGGAGTCATCCACGTCATCGACGCGGTGCTCTTGCCACTCTCGATGCAGGACTGACCTTTAGGTCTATCCCACTGGGAAAGGGTGCGGGGCTTCGGCCTCGCACCCTTTTGCATTTGTCGGGTGTCACTGATGTGGTTGCTCGTAGGGGCAGTGTCGACATCCGTTGTTGCAGCAGTGTCCTCGATTTTCATGATGTAGTCGCGTCATCACGAGCAACTTGCTGTGCGGGTCGATGTAGTAGTCAAGGCCCTGGATCACCGCATCTTCGTGAGCGCGAATGACATCTGGGTGCAGACGGCGGGTCATGTGGGTCCGCGGAAGCCCTTCAGCAAACTTCGAACCGCCTGCGAGGCTTGTGGCGTCACGATTGAATGTTCACCGTCAAACAAGTCTTGTTCATGGCCGACAAAGATCTCTGGTGAATCATCGCGCGACGTGAGCCCAGGTGCGAGTGTGATGTTCATGCCGGCGTACCAGCCGCCACCCACCGAGAAAGTCTCACCGGTGTACGGGCAGGAATCATGTGCGAGCCACAGCACCAACGGAGACACGTATTTCGGATGAAGCCATTCTTGAAGTTCCTCTGACCAGGGGATGGGTCCGAAACCTGAACCAGGGCGAGTCTTTGCATACGGTGCGACGATGTTGCACACGATGCCGAGGGCTTTTCCTTCGGCGGCCATGCCACGAGTGAGACCGATGGCCCCCATCTTTGCCATGCCGTACACGGAACCATTCGGTACGCCGCCAAATGCTGCACCAGACGACACATTGACGAAGCGTCCGCCGCCCTTTTCACGCATCACCTTCCATGCAGGACGGCTGACATTCAATGTGCCACGAAGCTGTGTGTTCAAGAGAGCATCAATGCTCTCTTCAGGGAAGTCCTCGAACGGTGCCATGCGTACTTGGCCAGCGTTGTTCACGACGATGTCGACAGTGCCGAACGCGGAGACCGCGGTATCGATGATCGAGCGGCCACCTTCAGGAGTGGCGATGGTGTCATAGTTGGCGACAGCTTCACCACCGAGGTTGGTGATCTCTGCGACTACTTCGTCTGCGGGGTTCACTTCCGGCGCTGGTGCATTGCCGTCGGTGTCGCTGATACCAACGCCAAGGTCATTGACGACAACTTGTGCGCCTCGCGCTGCGAAAGCGAGTGCGTACTCTCGCCCCAAGTTGCGACCTGCACCAGTGATGACCACGACTTTGCCGTCGAACCGAATGTCAGTCATGTTGCCTCCCCATCGACGTCAGCCACTCTAGGTGGCAGACCTACATCTCGTCAGGGGTGATGACACCGTCACCATCGCGGTCTGTGCCCTTCACCGGTGCGACAGCAATGAGCTTTCTCCAGGTGTCGATATCGAGCATGCCGGTCTTGCGCAGGCCATTTTTGTCTTGGAATGCAGCAATCTGTTTGGCGTTGTCCGAGCCGTAAAACCCGTCAAGTTCGGTGGTCAGCCCGGCAGCTTTCATGACTTTCTGTGCACGCTTCACCATGGTGCCGCTGTCGCAGGTCTCAAACGGCAGATATTCGTTCTGAACCCATTCACCTTGACACTTCTTCGTCAACGATTCCTTGATGGCAGTTGCACTCGGCTCACAACCGGTGAAGCTGACAAAGCGCAGCGCACTGTTGGCATCCCACAACGCACACGCGATTCTTGGAGGGAACACGTCATCGTCAGTGGCGACGGCAGCTTTGTCGGTGCGGTAACAGAGTCGCATTGGCGTGACCATTGGTTGGTCCTTGCGACACATGGTGTTCGTGCTCCACTTGCCATTCACTCGCTTGAACAGTGAAGCCTCGCGGCATCCATCGTCGGGGCAGTTCCACGTGTTCTTGTCGGTGTTGCCGATGCCGAAATTCTCGGTGCAGCGCTCCATCTTGACTTTGGTCTTCATGTCGACACCGATGGCATCTTCATCGCACTCAACGACCTTTTCCTCGATCGTCGACGCAGTCGTTGTGGTGATAGCCACGGTGGTCGTGGTGCTGACATCGATGGTGTCTACGACCGTCGTATCAACGGCCGTCGAGTCTGTGTCGGATGTCGAGGCCGACGTCGAGCATGCAGCGAGAGTCGACACACAGGCAAGGACCAAGAGAGCGCGCTTCATAGGTTCTGTAGCGTATGAGCGTGATTCGTCTTTCCGTCGGTGAGACAAGCATTGACGTAGCGCCAGACAGTGGCGGTCGCGTGGCGGCAATCTCTCATCGTGGAGTCGAGTTGCTGATCGGGCCGGAGCATTCCTCGGCAATTGGACCACTTGCATGGGGCTGTTATCCCATGGTGCCGTGGTGTGGACGAATCGCACATGGTCGATTCAAGTGGAACTACCAGGACATTCGTCTCGATCTCAATGCTGGCGAACATGCGATGCACGGCACAGTCTTCGATGTGCCGTGGCAAGTGGACGATGCGTCAGAGAACCACGTTGAGATGAGGTGCTCGTTGGCACGCAATGGTTGGCCCTTCGAGGGCCAGGTCATCCATACAGTGCACATCGGTAATGGTCACGTGTCGATGTCACTGGAGGTGCAAACAGGCGAAGCCATTCCGGTGCAAGTTGGTTGGCACCCCTGGTTCGTGAAACCGCCATCGCTCTCCACGACGTTCAAGTCGATGTACGAACGAGCTGACGATCATTCGACGACCTCGCACCTCGTCGTGCCGTCAGAACCACCGTGGGACGACTGTTTCATCGACGGGAAAGTCGAACCGTTCCGCATTGGTGATGTGACAGTGCGACTTTCAAGCACATGTGACCACTGGGTCATCTATGGCGAGCCGACACATGCGACGTGCATCGAGCCCCAATCGGGGCCACCGAATGGTGTGAACATCGGACATTTTGATGTGGTCTCGCCCAGCGAGCCCATGCGTCACACGTTCGACATGTATCTCGACTGATGTCGTCGAGTGTTCAGTTCCACCTCGGGTACGCGTCGACAACGAGCGTCGCGTACGCGAGTGTGCGCACCACGTAACGGTGCACCTTCGTGAGGAAGTGATGCATGCCTTCAGGCAGAGAACCGACGACAAGAACCGTGAACCACGCGAAGATTGTCACGAAGGTTCCGATGAGTATCACGAACCATGCGACTATGAAGGCAGGAACGGCAAGGATGATGCGGAAGATCGCCGACGCTCTGCGTGGCACGCCGGGTTCGTCGATGTTCAGTTGCACCGGTGACGCTGACGACTCGCCGAACGGAGGGTACGAGTCGTACAGCAACCCAACGTACGTGTACGTGCGCGAGGCAAAGGTGAGGTACTGCAGTTGCAGCTTTCGGAGATCAGCATTGCGCTTACCGGTGAACGCGACGATGACCCACTGGATGACTGCGACCACTTGCATGACCGAGCTCCACACTTGCTCGAGCAC
>DAIOTI010000158.1:0-4454 GCA_036752105.1 Ilumatobacteraceae bacterium
GGGGCCGTATGTGTGGGACCAGAACGGCAAGAAGTATCTCGACGGTCTGAGTGGTCTCTTCACGGTCACCATCGGTCACGGCAGGCGCGAGCTGGCCGATGCCGCCCACGACCAGATGAGCAAGCTCAGTTATTTCCCGTTGTGGAATTACGCCACCGAGCCAGCCATCGACCTTGCAAAGTGGCTTGCCGACCACGCACCAGGTGATTTGAATCGGGTGTTCTTTGCCGCTGGTGGCAGCGAAGCGGTGGAGTCCGCGTGGAAGATGGCGATTCAGTACTTCCGCATGATCGGACAACCGCAACGTCGCAAAGTGATCAGTCGCGACTACGCGTATCACGGCACCACCATGGGCGCACTCTCCATCACCGGAGTACCCGGACTTCGCGAGAACTTCGAACCGTTGTTTCGCGAAGCAATCAAAGTTCGCAACACGAATCATTACCGCTGTGTCGTGTGCTCGAACCAGGCATCTTGCACTCTTGATTGCGCAGATGACATAGAAAGAAAGATCATCGAAGCCGGCCCTGAGACCGTCGCAATGGTGATTCTCGAGCCGATGCAGAACACTGGAGGTGCGCTCGTTCCACCCGAGGGCTACTGGCAACGCGCACGGCAGATCTGTGACAAGTACGGAATCTTGCTCGTGTCAGATGAAGTCATCTGTGCATTCGGACGTCTCGGGCACTTCTTCGGTGCCGACCGTTTCGGTTATCAGCCCGACATGATCACGTTCGCCAAAGGCGTGACGAGCGGTTATGCGCCACTTGGTGGCGTCATCGCAAGCGATCGCATCGCTGCCCCGTTCATCGAGGAACCGACCGCGACCTTCCAGCACGGAATCACTTTTGCCGGTCACCCCGTGTCAAGTGCGGTCGCACTCGCGAACGTGAAGATCATGGAAGACGAAGACATCAATGGCAATGTCTTGCGACACGAGCCGATGTTCACCGACATGATGAAAACGCTCGGCGAGTTGCCCATCGTCGGTGACGTACGTGGATGTGGCTACTTCCACGTCCTCGAGCTCGTACGCGACAAAGACACGAAGGAGACATTCACCCGCGAGGAATGTGAATGGTTGCTTCGAGGTGTCTTGTCACCGCACTTCTTCAAGTCTGGGCTCATCTGTCGTGCCGATGACCGCGCCGACCCCGTGGTGGTACTCGCACCGACACTCATTTGTGGCGAAGAAGAAATCGGCTTCATCGGAAACGTGTTGCACGACGGCCTCACCGAGGCCTGGCGCCAGTACCAGCTGCGCTGACTCAGCTTTCGATATTGGCCATCACGTGCTTGATGCGCGTGTAGTCATCGAGAGCGTAAGCCGAGAGGTCCTTGCCGTAGCCGGACTTCTTGTACCCACCGTGGGGCATCTCAGCCACCACCGGAATGTGTGTGTTGATCCATACGCAGCCGAAGTCGAGACCCTTTGCCATGCGCATCGCACGACCAAAATCTTTCGTCCACACCGATGAAGCCAGACCGTACTCGACTCCGTTTGCCCATCGAAGCGCCTGGTCCTCATCTGAGAATTGCTGCACGGTGATGACCGGTCCGAAGATCTCGTTCTGAATCATCTCGTCGTCTTGCTTCAAGTCGGCAACGACCGTCGGTGAATAGAAGTAACCCTTGTCACCGACTCGAGAGCCGCCAGCGACGACGCGCGCATGGTTCGGGGTGCGGTCGAGAAAGCCTGATACTCGTGACAATTGGTTGGCATTGTTGACAGGCCCGAACAGCACGTCGTCATCGGTCGGCACACCCGTCTTCACCCCGCGCGCCTGCTCGGCGAGTGCATCGACGAAGTCCTTGTACACGCGCGGACCAGCGATGACGCGAGTCGCAGCGGTGCAATCTTGGCCCGCATTGAAGTAACCAGCGGTGGCGATTCCGGCGGCAGCGGCTTCGATGTCTGCATCGTCGAACACCACGACAGGCGCTTTGCCGCCAAGTTCGAGGTGCACGCGCTTCAATGACTTTGCGGCAGCTTCTGCAACTTCCATTCCTGCTCGCACAGAACCGGTGACCGACACCATCGACGGAGTGTCATGCACCACCATTGCCCGTCCGGTGTCGCGATCACCGCAAATCACATTGAAGACACCGGCGGGCAAGAATTCCGCCGCGATTTCTGCAAGCAACGTCGTCGTCGCTGGTGTGGTGTCTGATGGCTTGAGGACGACGGTGTTCCCTGCAGCGAGAGCTGGGGCGAACTTCCACACCGCCATCATCATCGGGTAGTTCCACGGTGCCACCTGTGCACACACGCCCACTGGCTCACGTCGAATCATCGATGTCATCCCGCGCATGTACTCACCTGCGCTTTTGCCTTCGAGCATGCGTGCAGCACCGGCAAAGAAACGAATCTGGTCGACCATCGGGGGCACTTCTTCACTGCGGGTCATGGACACCGGCTTGCCTGTGTTCTGCACCTCGAGTGCGATGATCTCGTCGGCTCGCGCTTCGATCGCGTCGGCGATTCGGAAAAGTGCCAGTGATCGTTCAGACGGTGTCGTGTTCTTCCACTCCTCGAATGCCGTTGCAGCTGCCGTCATCGCGGCGTCGACATCGGCCTGTCCGCTCAGTGCAGCCTCGGCATACTTCTCACCCGTCACCGGGTCGATGACGTCAGAGGTACGACCGTCTTTTGCTGCTTGATGCTGTCCGTTGATGAAGTTGCTGAAGGTGCGCATGTCCACAGTCTGTCCCAAACAAACCTTCCTGAAAAACCGCACGACGGGGCCCGAACGGGCGAAGCCTCCCGGGCAAGTGGCCTCACTTCGGGGCAATAGACAACGCGTAGGGGCGATAGACATTGAGACATGACCGCGATACGCACCGTCGGAGTCCCCAAGGAAGTCAAGCAGGCAGAGGGCCGCGTCGCCCTCACCCCCGATGGAGTCCGCGAGTTCGAACGACTCGGAATCGATGTGTTCGTCGAAACCGGTGCAGGTGAAGGTGCCTCCATCAGCGACGCCGACTTCGTCGCAGCTGGCGCAGACATCGTTCCGACCGCAGCCGACGCTTGGGCCTGCAACATGGTGGTGAAGGTGAAAGAACCAAAGCAGGAGGAGTTTGCATATCTTCGCCCTGACCTCACGCTGTTCACTTACCTTCACCTCGCCGCATATCCGGAAGTCGCCAAAGCGTTGGTTGGTGCCGGCACGACTGCTGTCGCATATGAAACCGTCCAACTGAAAGACGGGTCGCTTCCATTGCTCGCACCGATGAGTGAGATCGCCGGTCGACTGGCACCGCAGATGGGTGCCCACTTCCTCGAGCGACACAACGGTGGTCGCGGTGTACTCATGGGTGGCTCGCCCGGCGTTCGGCCAGCACGCGTCGTCGTGCTTGGTGCCGGCAACGTGGGCTGGAGCGCCGCGTGGATTGCTGCTGGCATGGAGGCAGAAGTGGTGCTGCTCGACAAGAACCTTGATCGACTGCGCTATGTGGATCAGATTCACCGAGGTCGCATCGTCACCTTGGCATCGAACCGTGGCGCCATCGAACGAAGTGTCGCCGATGCAGATCTCGTCATCGGAGCAGTCCTCGTTGCCGGTGGTCGCGCACCAGTTGTGGTGTCTGAAGACATGGTCAGAACAATGAAACCTGGTTCTGTCATCGTCGACGTGGCTGTCGACCAAGGCGGATGCATCGAAACGACGCGTGAGACCACTCACATGCAGCCGACGTACAACCTTCACGGCGTCGTGCACTATGCAGTCGGCAATATGCCTGGTGCCGTTCCGAACACCAGCACGTATGCACTCACCAACGCCACACTTCCGTATCTCCTCGATGTCGCGACACTCGGTGCGCGTGAAGCGGCGAAGCAAAAAGAACCGATTCGACACGGAGTGAATGTGGTGGCCGGACAAGTGACCAACGAACCCGTTGCAACTGCCCTTTCATTGCCGTTTGTCGAGGTGGCGAACGCGTTCGGGTGAGCCTCCCGACAACTTCGCACGATACGGTTCTCACATGGCGACGCTCGTCAGCGAATTAGACATTCCCAAACTGCCAGAATTTGGTCCAGACACCGACCGCGACGTACGACTTGGCGCGCTGAAAGCTGCTGCAGAAACCTCGTGGATAGCACGCGGAATGTTCGGCTACAACATCCTTCACTACGACGACGTCGTCGCATTCCTGCGCGACAAGCGCTGGTACAGCGCCGTCAGCCTCATCACCGACATGCAGGTCGTCACGAACGAGCAATACAAGGCACGCCCTCGACGGACATCGATTCTCTCTGCGGACGGCGACGAACATGTCCGCCTCCGTCGGTTGGTTGCACCTGCCTTCAATCCGCGTTCTGCCGATCGTCTACGACCATTCATGGCCGATGTAATGAATTCACTTATTGACCCCGTCGCCAAGTTCGGTTCATGCGAATTCGTGGCATCGATCTGCGAGCCCTACCCCATCCCGATCATCTGCGAACTTCTCGG
>DAIOTI010000159.1:0-4431 GCA_036752105.1 Ilumatobacteraceae bacterium
CGGCAACGCCATCAAGATGTTGAACCTCGACCCGTGACCGGGTCGAGGTTCAACATCTTGATGGCGTTGCCGCGCGCGAGCTTGAAGACCAACTCATCGGAGAGATCTTGCACTTGCTCTTCGAAAATCTTCTTGGTGAAAGGCCACGTGCTGTCAGTGTGCGGGTAGTCCGTCTCGAATGTGACGTTGTCTTCACCAATACGGTGCAGGCTCTCGAGACCATGGCGGTCGCGGTAGAAGCAACCGTAGATCTGGCGGTGCCAGTAGGTGCTTGGTGGTTCTGGAATGACGCCTTTGACGCCGCCCCATGCGCGGTGTTCGTGCCACACGTCGTCGGCGCGCTCGAGAATGTACGGAACCCAGCCGATCTGACCTTCGCTGTATGCCAGCTTCAACTTCGGGTGACGAACGAGCACACCGCTGAAGAGGAAGTCGGAGAGTGAACTCATCGCATTGCCGAAGCTGAGAGTGGCTGCGACTGCTGGCGGAGCATCTGACGACGTCGCCGGCATCTGGCTGGAAGAACCGATGTGCATGCAGATGATGGTGTTGGTCTCTTCGCACGCTTCAAAGAACGGTTCCCAGTAGCCGCTGTGCAGCGTGGGCAAGCCGAGCTTCGCGGTGATTTCCGAGAAGGCGACTGCAGTTGCGCCGCGTGCGGCGTTCTTACGAATTTCTTCGGCAGCCAACTGAACATCCCACAACGGAATGAGCGGGAGCGGAATGAGGCGTCCGTCAGAATCTCCACACCATTCCTCGATCATCCAGTCGTTGTACGCGCGAACACATGCGAGCGCGAGGTCTTTGTCCTTGCGCTCGGCGAATGTCTGGCCACAAAAACGCGGCATGGTGGGGAAGCACAGAGAACCTTCGACATGGTCGGCGTCCATGTCCTTTAGACGCTCCTTCGGGTCGTAACAACCTGGACGCATCTCGTCGTATGTGATGGGTGACAACGTCATGTCGTCGCGTTCGAATCCGACAGCTGCCACGTGGCGCTTGTGCGGCTGGACAAGATCTTCGTAGAACCATGTGTCGGCCTTCGGCTTCGAGTCGTCCCACTCGATGTCGTATTGCGTGCCGCCCTTGTAGACCATGGCACCGATACCGCGGCGCTCGACGCGTGGAAGATCGGGGTGATTCCGGAACTTCGGGTCGATCCAACGCTCGAAAATGTGCGGGGGTTCGACGACGTGGTCATCGACGCTGATGATTTTTGGAATCTCGCGTCCGCTTGTCCTGTCGCTTGCGGTGTTCTCAGCCATGACTGTCCCTTCGCGCTAACCACCACTACCGAATCGTCGGAAATGCTTGTGGTTGGTACTTTCTGACACCGTATCAGAAACTTTTCGCGACTTGCTAGGGGAGGTGGAAAGTCTGCACTGGTCAGTTCGGCAGATGCGGGAGGATCTCGGCCCCCCATTTCGCCACGTTCTCGGCGAATTCGACGGGATGTTCCCCGGCCACATTGACGACCAGCACTGTGACTCCTGCCTCGGCAAGTTGGTGCGCCTCGTCAATGACTGCCTGAGGTGACGCGTTCTGGTCTCCGAAGTGGGTCTGCTGGGCGGGAAGCATTGCAATGTCAAAACTCGAGATGTCTCGACCAGCTGCAGCGAGCAGTTCGTGTAACCGTTCGATACGCGTTCGCAGGTCGTCGACAGATTCCATGCCCGGTGTGCCGAGAAATCTTGCGCTCGACTTCGGCGATGGCATCGGTGCCCATCCGTTGGCAAACCGAACGGCTCGTTCGATGGCCTTCATCGAGTTGCCGCCCACCCAGATCGGTGGATGTGGCCGCTGCGTCGGAGCAGGTTGCACGATGATGTTCTTCGCTGCGAAGTCGATGCCTTGATGGTCGAATGGTTCGCCTGACCACGCCTTGATCATCGTGTCGAGAGCATCGTCACATCGTGCAGCACGATCATCGAAGGGTACGCCGAGTGCAGCAAATTCCGGCTGCAAGTACCCGGCACCAACCCCCAAGATGAGGCGTCCGCCTGACAGCACATCGAGACTGGCGACGTTCTTCGCTGCAAGCAGCGGATTGCGATACGGCAACACCATCAAATTGGTGTGCACTTTCAAGCGCGATGTGCTTGCGGCAGCAAAGCTCAGCGCCACGAACGGGTCGAGCGTGGGATGGCCCCCGTGGGTCAGCCACTTGGCATCAGGAGCGGGGTGATCGGTGGCAAACACGGCGTCGAAACCGGCGCTCTCTGCAGCACGCGCAGTCAGTGAGATGCCCGCCCCTGACACGAATTGACCACTCGGATCGGATCGATCGATAGGTAGGCCTACGGAGACGCGCACGTGCTCACTATAGAGTCGTGCTTCGTGCACCGAGCCATGGCGCCGTACGCACGCAGTTGTCGACGACCGAAAGGACATCACCATGGGAGCACTCGACGGGAAAGTTGCCATCGTCACGGGAGCAGGTCAGGGCGTGGGGCGATGCCACGCAGAATTGCTCGCAGCAGAAGGCGCGACAGTGGTGGTGAACGACGTGACCGACGCAGCCAATGATGTGGTCGCAGCCATCACAGCATCGGGCGGCAAGGCGTCGGCTTTCAAAGGCAGTGTCGCAAATTGGGCAGACGCCGAAGAGTTGGTCAATGGGACAATTGCCAAATACGGAGACCTCGACATTCTCGTGAATAACGCCGGCATTCTGCGCGACGCGATGGTGTTCTCCATGACTGAAGAGCAGTGGGACATCGTCATCGATGTGCACCTCAAGGGACACTTTGCGTGTTCTCATTTCGCGGCGATGCATTGGCGAAATGCCGCCAAAGCAGCGGGTGAGAGTGGTGCTTTGAAGCGTCGCAAGATCGTCAACACGTCGAGCGAATCGGGCCTCTTCGGTGGAACGGCCCAGAGCAATTACGGCAGCGCAAAAGGTGGCATCATCACGATGACGGTCATCCACGCACGAGAGTTGGGTAAGTACGGCGTCGATGTCAACTGCATCGCGCCGCGAGCGCGCACTCCAATGACCGAGGGCAGCCCGATGTTCGCCAAGCCTGATGCCGGTTTTGATCGTTATGACCCCGCCCACATCTCGCCGATGGTCGGCTGGTTGAGCTCGCCGTCATCTGACGGTGTGAATGGTCAGGTCTTCATCGTGACCGGTGAAGAAATTCACCGCATTCAGCAGCACATCGTCGCCACTTCAATTCGCGCCGGTCAGCAGCGTTGGACGCTCGATGGCATCACAGCCCACAAGGACCAACTCTTTGCCGGCATGTCGTCGACCGATGTGGCACCGTTCGGCAGCTTGGCGATGTGAGTAAGTGTCGCTGAGTCAGTGGCACGTAAGTGAGTCGACTGTCACCAGGCCTCGCCGGTGACGGTTTGGAAAATCAGGATCGCCAGTGTGCGTTTCATGTCGTCCTGCGACACTCCGCGTTGTTCGAAGATGTCGATGTACGACACGAGACGCTCGAGAGTCGCGAGAATCGCGCTTGCAGTGGCGTACGGACTGAGTTCGATTGAGATGCGGCCTGACTTCTGGTTCGCTTCGATCTTGGTGACCAATGCGTCGAGAAAGGGCTTCAGTGCGCGTCCACGAGCACGACGAAACGCATCGTCTCCTTCTTCGGCCTGAAGGTTGCGCACTCGAAGAATTGCCGAGTGTCCCATCCAATGCTCGATGAACGCGCTCGCGAAGTCGAGTGCATGTTGCTTGCCGGTTTCCCCGGTCCAATCATGTTCGAGGTGGGCGATCATCGGTACGGCTTCTTCGCCTGCTTGACGTGCAAGTTGCAGCACCGCGTCGGAGACGTCAGAGAAGTACTGGTAGAACGTCGCGGGCGACGTGCGTGCCTCACGCGTCACATCGATGACTTTCAAGTCGAGCGCACTGCGCTCTTCGAGTAGCTTTGCCGTGGCATCGAGCAACCGCGTACGAGTTTGAGTCGCCCGTGTTCCGATCACCCGACCGTCAGTTGCTTGCACCTTTGTTCGCATAGGCATTTGCTTGAGCAGGTTTCTCAGGAAGCCCCGTACACGGCGGCTGGTGCTGGCGAAGTGCTCAGTAGGTCGGCGACCACTGAAGTGATTTCCTCCGGCTCGTAGCGAGCACCCTTGTCGAACGACACGCCGTGTTGCCATCCGTCGCACAAGTTCAATTCACCGCCGGCGATTTCAAATGCACGTCCACTGACTGTGCACGCGGAACTTCCGAGCCACACGACAAGAGGGGAGATGTTTTCCGGCGCCATCTTGTCAAAACCACTGTCAGGCTTCTTCATCATGTCTGCGAATGCTTCCTCGGTCATCCGGCTGCGCGCCGACGGAGCGATGGTGTTTGCGAGCACTTCGTATCGCGCCAACTCGGCTGCGGCGACAATGGTGAACGCAGCAATGCCGGCCTTCGCCGAGGAGTAATTCGCCTGAGACACGCTTCCGAACAGCCCTGCACCCGAGGAT
>DAIOTI010000160.1:0-4375 GCA_036752105.1 Ilumatobacteraceae bacterium
GAACGTGTCACCACGACAATTGCACGACCCGAACTTTGTCTCCGTGGTCAGCGAAGCCTTGTCCCGCTCTCGCATCGCAGCTGATCAGCTATGGCTGGAAGTGACCGAGAGCGTCATGATGACCGAGCCAGAGCAGGCACTCAGCTCATTGCGGCGCTTGGTTTCACTAGGTGTTCGGGTAGCCATCGATGATTTCGGTACCGGCTACTCGTCATTGTCGCTTCTGCAGAAGTTTCCGATTCAACGAATCAAGATCGACCGTGTGTTCGTGAACAACCTGGCGGACGACCACAATTCGCAGTCACTCGTGCGGACGATCATCGCCATGGCTGACTCACTCTCGCTCGACATCGTCGCTGAAGGCGTCGAGAATCGCGAGCAATTGCGCGCCTTGTCCCAGCTGCGCTGCCACAAGGCGCAGGGCTACCTGATCAGCCACCCGGTTTCGGTTGACGCCGTTCCATCGACCGTGGCGCAGCTCGAGAACCACAGTGAATGGTCTGCCCTACGACGAGGGAGGCCCAGCTGACGTCAATGTTCCCTCAGGGGCCCGAATCACCAACTCCACGACATGGTCGCCCGCTGTCATCAGCGTCGAGTCGATGACTGCGGTGTAGCCGTAGATTCCTTCGGCACCACTCAACTCTCCGACGACACCAGCAGCTACCCCGTCTATCAACAAGATTCCCTCAGTGCCGGGCTCGAATGCAGCGCTCACGATGCCACCGTTGATGGTGACTGCAACCCGACTTCCTGGCTCGGTCGTGAGGTTCAGAAAATCTTCCGGGCGACTCACGGTCCACTTGAGGACTTTGTCGGTCGCCACATTCACATCCAGGCGCTGCCCGATGAGTTCTGCCGACGCACCGACAGCAGCGACAGTGTCGACCCCTCCGTCGGCTCTCACGACGGCGTCATAGTAGGAGACCCGTCGCTGAAGATCCGCGAATGTCTCTGCGACGCTGCCACGTTTACCTGTTGCCGTCTCGATGGGGCGTTTCTCACGCTGAGGGCAGCCGTTGACGAGTGATTCGCCCTGAAACTCCCACGTTGTCTCTACCCGAAGCACGTCGATCACCGTCGGTAGTAGATCCAGATTTGATGATGCGCAGTCCGAGATCTCCCCCGACTTCTGGTTCGGGTACTTCACGAACGTCGGCACCTTGTAGATGTCGAGAACCCGATCACGATCTTTCAAGACGACGTTTCTCTGTTGTTTTCCCGGTACGAAAGAAATGCCGTGGTCTGCCGTGATGACGACCAGGGTCTTGTCCCAGATTCCAGCTTCCTTCAGCACCGTGATTGCTTCGCCAATGGCCCGATCTGTACCGATGAACTGATGCAGGAAGCGCTGGTAGTTGTCGCGCGTTCCGTCTCCCATCTCCGGGTTACTTGTCGTGCTGTACACCGGAATCGAGGTGATCCGCTGATCTGGCGTCATGTACCAAGGTGCATGCGGCACGAGCGCATGCACCAAGCGCAGAGCGCCAGTGCCTCCCTTCGTGGCGTCCACCAAGTCGCGAGCACCCTCGACAATTGCGTTCGCCTGCCCCAGCGCACCGGTCTTCAGCTGTTCGACGAATCGTGACTCGACGGCTCCGAATCCACCCCAGCCGTGCTCAGTGTCGGGTAGCCCACGCCGCGAGTAGTACGGCAAGGTTCTCTGGCCGTACACCACCAATGCATCTTTGAGAAACGACCACAACCGTGAGCCTGAAAATCCGGTTGCTTGTTCTGTATTGCTGCAGACATTGGTCGGGCACAACGAGGTGACCGGCTCAGTCGCATCAACATCGATCTTGTCACCGAGCAGAGTGAAGATGTTCTTCGGATGGAGCGCGAGAAACGGACTGTCGTCTTTCTCGGGAATCTTCGACGCCATGATCCCGGGTACTGCTTGATGAGTGAAATTCGAGATTGCAGTGTTGTCGCGGTACCACGTCGACTGCCGTGCCAATTCGGCGAAATTCGGAAAACGATCAGCGTTGATTCGACCGTCGGTGCCGAGTAGCGCATACAGAGGAGCTTCATCCATGACCACCCAGAACACCGGAATGTCGGTCCGACCGACAGACGCCTCGGCAAACGTCGTCGCACTTGGGAAAAGAATTGGTTGCGCCTGAAGCACGAAGGTCGCGAGAACCGCGACCGCCACAATCGAGAGCCAACTGACCCACTGCCGCAATGATGCCCGAGCGGCGTAGAAGCGGGTCAGCAGAAACGCGACCACCAAGCTCGACGGATACACGAGGTAATCACGTTCGACCTTCAACCATCGAAGCAACACGAGCGCAAAGACGAACAAGAAGAGAAATACGATCGTCATCTCGACGGATCGGTGCACGACCGGCCCGAATCTGGTGCTGAATCGATCGACCGCAGTGGCAAGAAGCGCCGGAACGAGCATGACCAAAATGATGAAGACGCCGATCTCGAGCCTTCCGACCTTCGCGGCGGAAAAGACTGTCAGGTTGGTGCCGTAGAGATCGAGCAACGGTTGCGACACGGCGATTGTTGCAAGCGCCAAGTAGGTCACAAATCTTCGTAATGCCACGGTGCAATCGTGGCACACATGACACAATGACCAAGTGCCGACCCCGCGCCCGTATTTGTCGTTCATCGGCGCGTCTCTCAGTGCAGTTGTCCTCTCTATGAGCGTTCAGTCGACTCCCGCTCGAGCAGTCGACACGACAACGTCCACCACGTCCACTCTTCCGCCCACGAGTGGCTTGAGCCCGACATCGTCCTCCTCGACGGCTGTGCCGACGACGACGGTTTCCACCAAACCAGGTGCCCTCTTCATTCTCGGAGATTCGCTCTGCCTCGGCGCCGAAGTCTTCGGAAAACTGTCGATTGCGGTGAAGTCCACGAACAAATGGAGTGCGGTTGTTTCCGATTGCAAGGTGGGACGACGCGCACTGGATGGATTGAGCATCGTGACCAAGGCCCTTGAAACTCGAGCAGATTATTCAGGAGTGGTCGTCGCCCTCGGAACCAACGACCTGCTGTCACGCCGCGAGAAGGCATACCCGGCGTGGATCATCGAACAGATGATGTCTCGCGCGAAGGGCAAACCAGTTCTGTGGGTTGAAGTCACATATGGAGGTGTGCACCCTGACTACGTGGGTCGCGCGCGGCGTTTCAATTCAGCGCTCGCCGATGCGGCAAAGAAATATCCGAACCTCGCCATCGCCCCTTGGTTTGCGGCTTACCCATCGAAGACTCGATCATGGGAGCGCGACGGAATACATCCCACTGTTTCTGGCTATCGCACACGAGCCACATTCCTGACGAAAGAAATCAGCACTTTCGCCACTTTCGTCGCGTCTCGTGCGAATCGATGACCAGGAACTACCGTCTCTCCAGTGCGTGCAGTCATAGCCAAGAACAAGTCGGTTGAAGTCGCAGACATCCCGCCACCGACAGGACCAGGAACTCGACTCCGAGTGACCAATGCCGGAATCTGCGGGAGCGATCTCCATATTCTCGAGTGGGGCATCAGCGACATCGTTCTCGGGCATGAATTTGGTGGCTTCGATGACGACGGGACCTTGTGGGCCGTGCGACCGAAGAGCTCGTGCGGGACATGCGACACATGTGAGCGTGATCTTGAACATCTCTGCCGTGACGCAACGAAAGACATGAATGGCATCTCGGCACAGGGTGGTCTCGCTGAAGAAATCATCGTCCCAAGCGACCGCTTGATTCCTGTTCCCACGAGCGTTCGCGCATCCGAAGTGGGGCTTGTCGAACCCTTGGCGGTCGTGATGCATGGACTCCGTCGCGGAAGTGTGGAAAGTGGCATGAAAGCTGCCGTCGTCGGAGGCGGCAGCATCGGGCTTCTCACAGCTGCGGCCCTTCGGCATCGCGGCATCAGCGTGGACCTGTACGCCCGGCATGAGCACCAGCGCCTTGCAGCGGAGCGCATAGGCGCGACGGCCCATGCAAGCAACGACACTCCCCTTGCAGTACACGACGTGGTGTTCGATGCAGTCTGCACTCAGGAGAGCTTCGATGCATCGATCTCAGCGAGTAGGCCGTCAGGCACCATTGTCGAGTTCGGAATGTTCTGGAGCCCTGTTGCCTTGTCCAACGAGGTGATGTTCAAAGAGATCTCCATCGTCCCGTCGTTGTATTACAGCCACGACCACAACCACGACGACTTCGTCGATGCAGCGCAGGTTCTGGGGGACTCCCCGGATCTTGCTGACACAGTGGTGACGCACCGATTCACCATCGAAGAGGCAGTCGATGCATTTCGTGTCGCTTCAGATCGAAAGTCCGGCTCGATAAAGGTGCACATCAACCCATGAACATGACTACTCCCCACCGCGCCGATCGTCTTGCTGCACGACTGGGCATCGAATACAAGTGG
>DAIOTI010000161.1:0-4348 GCA_036752105.1 Ilumatobacteraceae bacterium
CGCTCGCGAGGTGATAGGTGTACCCATAGCCCACTGCACGACCGTCCACTGACGCAATGCGAATATCCGAACTTCGATCTACGTGGGGTTCGATGAATTCCTCGTCGAACAACTCGGCTGTGTCGACGATGGGAATCCCGACGTGCTTGTTCCACGCAGTCGAAATCTCAGCGATAATCGTGAGGTCACCTTCTACAAATGGTCGAAGCTCGACCGTCATGCTTCGTCGGCTCAGTTGCGAGAGGACTTGGCGAGAGTACCGAGATACAACTCGATGACCTTCGGGTCTTTCAGCAACTCACGACCAGTACCGGTGTAGGCATTGCGTCCCTGGTCGAGCACATAGCCGCGGTCGACGACTTGCAGACACCTATTGGCGTTCTGCTCGACCATGAGAATGGCCACGCCGGACTCGTTGATCTTCTTGCACTGGATGAACACTTGGTCCTGAAGCGCCGGGGAAAGACCCGCGGACGGCTCGTCGAGCAACAACACCGTGGGCTTCAACATGAGAGCGCGACCCATGGCCACCATCTGACGCTCGCCACCTGACAATGACCCGGCGCGTTGATCGATTCGCTCGCCGAGCCGAGGGAACATCTCGACCGCGTAGTCGAGGCGTTCGTCCAGCATCTCGGGTCGGAGGAAGCAGCCCATCTCGAGATTCTCGCGCACCGTCAACGACGGGAACACGTTGCGAGTTTGCGGCACAAAGCCCACACCGCGAGCAACGAGCTCGTACGGCTTCATGCCGGTGATTTCTTCACCGTTCAACTTCACGTGACCGCTGCGAATATTCACCAAACCAAGCACTGCTTTGAGAAGTGTCGACTTGCCCGCACCGTTCGGGCCGATGATGCCGACGAATTCACCGGCAGCGACAGTGAGGTCACAACCATTGAGAATGTTCACTTCGGCGACATAGCCGGCAATCACATTCTCGACATCAATGACGTTCGCCGCCATCATTCACCGCCCAGATCTGAGTCATGGTGCGCACCGAGATAAGCATCGATGACCGCCTGATTGGAGCCGATGTCGTCGGAAGTACCTTCCGCGATGACCACGCCTTCGGCCATGACGATGATCCAGTCGCTGATCTCGCGCACCATGTCCATGTCGTGCTCGACGAAGAGCACCGTACGACCCTCGTTGCGCAGACCTTTGATGTGTTCGAGAAGGCTCTGCTTGAGAGCTGGGTTGACTCCTGCCATCGGCTCATCGAGCATCACCATCTCGGGTTCCACCATCAGAGCTCGCGCCATCTCCAGCAACTTACGCTGGCCCCCTGAGAGACCTCCAGCGAGTTCATCGCGCATGTGGGCAAGATTGAACCGCGCCAGAAGTTCTTCGGCTCGAGCGGTGATTTCAGCTTCCTGTGCACGCCACAGCGGAGAAAACAATCCACGGAAGATGTTCTCGCCCTTCTGGTGCGCAGCACCAAGGCGCATATTTTCGATGACGCTCATTCGAGACAACGCTTTCGTGAGCTGAAACGTGCGCACCATGCCGAGTCGAGCGACTTTGTGCGCTGCCAGACCGTCGAGCCGTTGACCGTTGAACACCGAGGTTCCATGATCAGGAGAGTCGAACCCGGTGAGCAAGTTGAAGAACGTGGTCTTGCCTGCGCCGTTCGGGCCGATGAGCGCGGTGATCTTGTTGCGCGGCACTTCGACATGGTCGACATTGACAGCGACAAGGCCGCCGAAGGCACGGCGAACACCGTCAACGACGAGAATTGCATCGTCCTTCTTCGAACCAGGAACTGGCTGATACGACACGACATCAGCGGACATCGAAGGCCTGCTCTCTCTTGTCGCCGAAAATTCCCTGTGGTCGCACGATCACGAGAATCGCAAGTGCAAGACCAGCAACGATGAAACGCACCTGCGAGAAGTTGTTCTCGTCCACGATCCACTCAGGAAGAAGTGGCGTGGGGTCCGTCGGAGTCGTTCGCGTGGCCTGCTGCAATGTGATGTCGACGAACTGAATGACGAAGAGGAAGATCATCGTTCCGATGACAGGGCCCTTTGCTCGCGCGATGCCACCCAAGATGATGATGGTGTAGGCAAAGAACGTGAACGTGGTGGAGAAGTCCTGCGGCTGCGACGACTGCTTGTCGAGAACCAGCCACATACCGCCGAGAGCACCCACGAAGCCACCGATGATCAGGCTCTGCATCTTGTACGCGAAGATATTCTTCCCGAGGCTCCGCGCAGCATCTTCGTCCTCGCGGATGCTCTTCAGCACTCGACCCCATGGGCTACGCATCAGTGCCCAAATTCCCGTCGACACCAGCGCAACCAGAATCCACCCGGTCACCAAGAGCCACAGTCGATATCCATCGACCTTCTGCGCCCACAGTGTGATGCCATCGTCAGGGAACGGATTGATGTTCTCCATGAATCGGGTGAAACCTTGGAGACCGTCGTTACCTCCGGTGAGCCACGTGAATCTCACCGAGTTCATGAACAATCGAATGATCTCAGCCACTGCGATCGTGACGATGGCTAGATAGTCAGCTCGTAATCGAAGTGTCGGTATGCCGAGAAGTAACGCCAAGATCACGGACGACACGATCACCATCAACACTGCGAGCGGCCACGGCCAGTCGTACCTGCTGATCGGAATAGACAATGAATAGGCACCAATTGCAGCAAACCCGGCTTGACCGAAGTTCAACAAGCCGGTGTAGCCGAAGTGCACATTGAGGCCTGACGCCACGAGAATGTACGCCACTGCGTTCGCACTGATCGCGGTGTAGAAGGAGTTCGAGAGAATGAGGTCCCACTTCATCCGATGCGCTCCTTTCGTCCGAGGAATCCTTGTGGTCGAACCAACAAGATGACTACGAGTGCAATGAGCGCGCCGAGCGTCTTCAATTCGACGACGTTCGGGAAGAACCACGTCCACAGCTCGGTGAACATGCCCACCACGAATGCGCCGAGCAACGCACCGAACGGGTTACCGAGGCCACCGACCGTGATGGCCGCGAACATGAGCAGCAACAAGATGTTTCCCATGTCCCACTGAACGCCGCTCGCGGCACCGAGCATGACACCACCAATGCCTGCCAAGGCTCCGCCGATGAGCCACACAGTGAGAATGATGCGGTTGGTGTTGATGCCGGTAGCAGACGCCAGATCTGGGTTGTCAGAAACTGCACGAATCGCTTTACCGAGCCGGGCCCGCAGAAGGAACATCGAGATTCCGACGACGACGACAGCGGAAATGATCATGATGCCAAGATCACGCGGCGTGATACCAAAGGGTCCAAAATCGATCTCCGGATCACCGACATATTGGCGATAACGGCGGTTACGGCCACCAAAGAAGAACAGATACACGTATCGAATTGCGATGGCGAGCCCGATGGACACGATCATCATCGACGTGAGGCTGGTACCTCGGCGGCGCAGCGGACGCCAGAGTTGACGTTCAAAAGCTCCAGCCATGAGAGCAGCAGCGGCGATACCGAACGGAGCAGCAATCAGCACGTGTAGCTCTGGTCCGTTCTGATTGAGCCAGAACACGACGATGGCTGCGATTGAAACGATCTCGCCATGAGCAAAGTTCGTGAGACCAGTGGTTCCATAAATAAGTGACAGACCGATCGCACACATCGCAATGATGAGGCTGTACTTGATGCCATTCACGATGGTCTGGGGCAGCAACTCCCACCGATTGACCACTGCTCGCTTGGCATCACCGACGAAGAAGTTCACTGACTTTGCACCAGTGCCGATGGTGACCCCCGATGAAAAACTGACAGTGATGGTCGTCGGCGACTCATCGCTTGCAGCAACACCCGAGGGAAGACTCGTGACGTCGAGCGTGACCTCGTAGGCACCTTCCTTAGGAACTTTCAATGAGACCTTTCCGGTCGCGTCGGTCCTGCCTTCGGCGGTTCCAGCCGAGCCCACTGCCTTGATCAGCACACCTTCGACGGGAAGTTTCTCGACGCCGTCATCGGTCTGCTTCTGTTCCGTGACCGAGGCGACGATCTCGCCCTCCTCAGTAGCCGCAGACGCTGGCGAACTGAACATCGGCGCGATGAAAGACAGCCCGACAATCGCCAAAAACGACACCCTCACGGCACGGCGCATTCTCGATTGTCTTGCGTCGTCTCGTGTCCCCATGCACACCCTTGTCGCCACAGGCGCCCCTGCTAGACAGAGTCGCCCGAAAGTTTTTCCAACACTAGTGCCGAACCATGCCCACACCTAAGGCCCCCGCCACATTCAAGAAGTCACCAGGCCGACCCCTGCTCGGCCACCCAGCGCTCGGCGTCGTCGCCGCATCGATGCTCTTTGGCACCTCCGGCACGGCTCGGTCGTTCGCTCCGGAC
>DAIOTI010000162.1:0-4331 GCA_036752105.1 Ilumatobacteraceae bacterium
CTGTTGCAATCGTCGGAGCGACCGGATGTGGAAAGACCACTCTGTTGCGCACCATCGCTGGCCTACAGATGCCATCGTCTGGTTCTGTTGCTGTGAGTGGTGGGAAGGCCCACATTGTCTTTCAAGAGCCATTTCTGTTTTCGGAGACACTCCGATTCAATATCGATTTAGGTCGCGATCTTCCAGACGAGGATATTCTCTCTGCGATCTCTGTTGCGCAAGCAGACTTCGTGTGGGGAATCGACTCAAACCTCGCCACCGTGGTGGGAGAGCGGGGAGTCAGCTTGAGCGGTGGGCAACGACAACGAGTTGCACTCGCGCGAGCACTTGCGGGACGACCACGAGTACTGCTGCTCGACGACACCACGTCGGCGCTCGATCCAGAGACCGAACAACGCGTCATCGATGCTCTGGGACGCACCGACCTGGCGCAGTCGGTACTCGTTGTTGCCTCTCGTCCATCGACAATTGCTCTCGCCGACAAAGTCGTGTACCTCTCTGCGGGGCGCGTCGCTGGCTTCGGTACGAACGATGAGTTGCTGGCAATGAACGGTGAATATCGCGAACTCATGGCGGCGTTTGCAGTGGCCCGAAGAGGTGGAGGATGAGTGAACCTGAATCACACCGCGGAGCGATCGGAATCATCGGTCGTGGAGTCGACATTGCGCCAGTTCTTCGTCAAGGTTTTCTTCTTACGTTTGTGCTGGCCTTTGTAGGAGCTGGCGCACGCGTTGTCGTCCCGATCCTGCTCCAGTTGGCGATCGACCATGGTCTGCAAGATGGTGCCATTGATGTGGGGTACGTGGCGCGTCTCGTGATCATCGGAGTTGGGCTCGTCGCAGTCACAGGGTGGTGTTTGAGAACGGCGGTGTACCGCCTCGGTCGACGTGCGGAGCAGGGCCTCTTCCTCTTACGTGTGACTCTTTTCGACCATATCCACCGTCTATCGATCTCTGATCACAATGAGGAGCGTCGTGGCGCACTGGTGAGTCGCGTGACGAGCGATATTGAGACGCTACAGATGTTCTTTTCCTGGGGTGCCCTCGCGTTTCTCTTGGATGGGACATTGATGTTGATGGTTGCCGGAGTGATGGTGGCTTACAACTGGGTACTCGCGTTGGTGGCATTCGTGGTTGCAATGCCGCTTGCCTTCGTGCTTCGTGTGGTTCAAAGTCATCTTGTGCGCGCACACAGTCGCACGCGAGAGCAGAATGCCGAGTTGCTCGGCACGATCTCGGAGTATGCGTCCGGTATAGAGACATTGCAGGCATACGACTGCAGCGACACGTACGTCAAGAAGATCGAGACAATTGCACAAGAACGCCGACGAAGTTGGGTGAAGGCGAGCATTCTCGGTGCGTTTCTGTTTCCTTCCGGCGAGTTGTTCGCGGTTCTCTCTGTGTGTGCGGTGGTCTCAGTAGGAGTACTCATGGGCCCATCCCAAGAACTGACGACGGGCGCAATGATTGGTTTCATTTTTCTCACCTATCGCTTCCTCGAGCCGATTGCGGAATTCACAGAAGTGCTGGATCAGACTCAGACGGCCGTCGCGGGTATGCGACGAGTTCTTGGAATTCTCGACACCCCAGTCGGTCCGCCACAACCAATAGATCCAGTTCCTCTGCCAGAGGGGCCACTTGACATACGAGTTGACGACGTCTCGTTCACCTATGCGGCTCGCGGTGGCGTGGACGCTGGAGACGAGGCGCCAGTGTTACGCAATATCAGTCTGCGTATTCCGGCGGGACAAAGTGTTGCGATAGTCGGCACGACTGGTTCAGGAAAGTCCACCCTGGGGCGGCTCATTGGCCGTTTTGCTGACCCGACGAATGGTCTTGTCACGATCGGAGGGGTCGACTTGCGTCGAGTCTCGAACGATGTTCTGCGTCGTCGAGTTGTCGTCGTTCCGCAAGAACCTTTTCTCTTCACCGGAACAATCGCGATGAACATTCAATTTGCTGCGCCAGAATTGGACGATGGTGATATTGGAGGTTTGTTCGAGTCGCTTGATCTGTCCGACTGGCTGTCCTCTTTGCCGGATGGCCTGGCAACCGATGTGGGCGAACGTGGCAGTCTGTTGTCGGCAGGTGAGCGACAACTCGTGGCACTTGTGAGAGCGGCAGCTTCAAGTCCAGATGTGTTGCTTCTGGACGAGGCAACGTCATCTGTGGATGCGCTCACAGAGGTGCGGCTCAGTCACGCTCTAGAACTGCTCTCAGGTGGGCGTACGTCTATTGCCATCGCCCATCGTCTGTCGACAGCTGCGCGGGCTGACAGGGTCCTCGTCATCGAAGACGGCAAACTTGTGGAGGACGGTCCTCATGGCGACTTGTTGCTACGAGACGGTCATTACAGCAAGTTGTACGACGCTTGGATTCAGGCAACCGAAGTGGACATCGCACAATGAGACGATCTCTGACCGTGATTTTGCTTCTCTCTACTGCGACCGCTGCATGTTCCAGCGAGTCGGCAGTCGATGTGTGTAGTCGCCGTACATCGCTTGCGTCTGTCACCGGGGTGCTCTCTCAAGGTCTCGATGCAGTGGCTGCAGAGTCGTCTGGTGCGTTGCGACTTGACATCATCGCGAATCAGAACATCTTGAATGCTGCTCGTACGGGTGCCCCCGAGGGTGTCATGGCAGCAATCGATGAGGTGTTACGTGCATATGCCACGGTGGAAGGGGCACTCGACTTGGTCGACTGGGATCTTGCCGTTGCGGCTTCAAATGAGGGTGTGCAAGATGCTGTCGAGAAGGTGACAGCCGGCTCGGCGCTGTTAGCCAGCGCGACAGTGGAGTCGTATCTCTTTGCAAAATGCGGTGCTCCTCTGGAGGCATCGTCAGATGCGGTTGCTCCTGCTTCGTTGCCGGCATCTACGCAATTAGGAACTGACGTGACCGATCCTGAGACCTCACCATTAGTAACAGATAGCGAGACAGCGGCTCTCGGTCGCCTGATCGGTAATTCATTCCAGTTGACGCTCTCTGCTGACGAGGCCACTTGTCTCGGGGTGGAGGTGTCGAAGGTCGTGGACTACAGCGATGAAACCTCTTCCAGCGAGCAGTACACATCCCAATATCAACGGGCTTTCGATGCCTGTGGCATCGATTTCGATGTTCCTGCCTGATGGACGGTCACAGTGGAAATCACACTCATACGCCACGCTGAGCCCGAATGGGTGCGCGATGGTCTCAACGTTGACAACCCACCGCTCACGATGCGCGGACATGATCAGGCAAAGCGGCTCGCAGACTGGCTCCGCGGAGAGCACTTCGATGAGGTTCTGGTTTCTCCGTTGCTTCGAACGCGACAGACTGCTGAGCCGATACTCGAGGCTTTGGGTCACGACCTGGTGATTGAGCCGTGGCTGGAGGAGATTAGAAATCCGATTTGGCATGGCACGCCAGTGGAGCGTGCCGAGGCCGCGTATCGTGCTGAGCGCGAGAAAACAAGTGTCGAGCGTTGGTCAGGTCTAGACGGTGGCGAAAATGTCGGAGACTTCGTTCAGCGCATCAATCTCGGTTGCAAGTTGTTCCTGGAGGAACGCGGCATGACACCGATCGATGGAGACCTTCCGGTGTGGACCACAGGGCCGAAGAATCACCGGGTGGCATTGATTGCGCACGCAGGAACGAACAGCGTCGTTATTTGCCACCTCTTGGGACTTGCGGCCACCCCTTGGGAATGGGAGCGATTCGTTCTTGGTCACGCATCCATATCACGTGTGGTGAGCATGGATATGAAAGATGGTTCATCCTTCGGAGTTTCTCGGCTGTCGACGCTCGAGCATCTACCGGCTGATATGCGCACGTACTGAACAGAATTCCTGGCAAGTAATGTCAGATGATGGATTTAAGTGCACTGTCCGGAGACGACCAGCGAAAGCTCTTTGCTTTTCATGTCTTCAGCAAGCTCGAAGGTGCGGTAACAGCTGGGATGATTCATCTTGGAGATGCACTTGGGCTTTATCGAGTGATGTCGCAGATGTCTGGGTGGACGACGAGCGACGAGTTGGCGGCAACAGCAGGTCTGCATGAGCGTTGGGTACGAGAATGGCTTCATAATCAAGCTGCAGCGCGAATTATCGAGTGGCGTGAAGATGCGATCGGTGTCTCGTTTCGGCTCTCAGAACCGGCCATCGACGTTCTCGCAAATGATGAGAGTGAACATTTCGGTATGGGCATGTTCCATCGTCTCCCACAGACTATGGGAGCACTTCATGACATGCCACGAGCCTTCCAGACTGGGGTTGGAAGCAACTACGACAGTCACGGTCCAGAAGGTGCAGTGGGTATCGAACGTAGTTTCGAGCCATGGAATCAGAACTTCCTG
>DAIOTI010000163.1:0-4320 GCA_036752105.1 Ilumatobacteraceae bacterium
AAGGTTGCACGGTCATTGGCATCGTCGTCACTCACTGCCATGCAGACCATTCACCACTTGCTGAGTGGCTGAAGACGTCGACCAGTGCGCCAACGTATGCGCTCGGGCCACATGCCGACGTGGTGTTCGATGCAGACGACATCGAAGAAGAAGACGATGATGACGACGACACGACCGATGTCGACGCGCAGTCCGACGAGCCACGCGAGACCATCGACACCGACTTTCGCCCCGATGTCACCGTGGTGGACGGAGACACGTTCTTGACGACCGACGAGTTCTCTCTTGTTGCCGTGGCGACACCAGGCCACACCTCGAACCATTTGTGTGTTGCCCTGCCGGAAGAGCGGGCACTGTTCACGGGCGACCACATCATGGGGTGGAGCACCACTGTGGTGTCACCACCTGACGGTGACATGGGCGAGTACATGGCATCACTGCAGAAAGTTGCCGAACGTGGCGATGCAACGTTGTATCCCACCCATGGTGGGCCGATCACCGACCCGTCTCCGTTCTTGGCTGCGTATGCCGCGCACCGTCGTGAGCGCGAGAGTCAGATTCTCGACCAGTTGGCCACAGGCCCGAAGAACATTCGCGAGATGGTGTCGGTGTTGTACGCCGATGTGGACAAGAAGCTTCACAAACCCGCACGACGAAGCGTGTGGAGCCATCTCATTCAATTGCACCGAGAAGGACGTGTGGCAGTGATCGACGGCGACACGCCCCGCCGAACATCGACCTACGCCAAGGCGTAGTACGCCTCAGTCGTCGTCTTTGCGCTTGCTACGTCGCCAGGCAATGCCGACCAAGCGCTCGACGATGAGGGTGAGTGCCACCACCACCACCATCAGCCACCACACGGGAATGTCGGTTGCCTTGTAGACGATGAAGTTCACTTCTGTGCGCTTGGTGTTGGCGATGATCATGAGCAACAAAAACACCACTGTGACGATTGCTCCGACACCCGCGGGTGACAACTTGCTCTCTGGTTTCGGCTGCATGTTCTTGTCGTTCATGTGTCTCATCTTTTCACCTTGATCGGTGTGCACGCGTCAGTCGACAATGCCGTCGGGGAGTCGTTCTGGGTTGAAGAAAGCGAAGAACTCGCGCATCCAACCTTTCAAGGTGCGGTTCGCGTTCGACATGCGTTTGTCGAGCACCTTGCCGTCCCGGTCGTCTTTGCCAGGTGAGGTGTAGGTCACGAATTGCGGGAACTGACCGGTTATGTCCAGTTGCATGGCGGTCTCGCATCCGACGTACACGAGAGTGTCGGCAAGCAAGTGAATGTCGGCGTCACCGACTGTCACATGCATCAACTTGCCGTCTTCACGCATGCAGGCTCCACTGCGAAGGGTGAAGACCTTGTCATGGAAGTCCTCGCCCCAGTTGACGCTGCCTGCGTCGCGGACGACGTTCTTGCCCTTCAACACCACTGGTGGCAGGTTCTGTCGCATCGCTCGCCATGTGCCGTCGTTCGTGATATCGCGTCCGTACACGCCGATCGACACCTGACCGTCTGGCGAAATGGCGAGCGTGGCAAGACCTTTCTTCAGTGATCGAACGATCTTGCCTTCGGCCATGTAGCCACCATCGGTGTGTTCCCACCGAAAGCCGCCGTTGAAGCTGGCAACGAGTGCAGACACAGCGCGCGCCTGCACCTTGTTGCCGTTTTTCCACGGGCCGCCACCAGGAAGTTCGTTGCCGTTGTACAACGCTGCACGAACGCGCGATTGATCGATGACCGCGACGCTTGCCACGACCGAGCCGTACTTGCGCGAGGGACGTAGTGACGTGGCCCACACCACCGGGCTTCCTTGCAACTTCGCAATAGCAGTCCACTTTCCTTCGCCACGTAATGGTGACGCGAGAACAGGAGTGATGTCTTGTGGACCGGCGTAGGGAAGTGCCGGGTCTTCTGGAAGTGTCGTCGTGGTAGCGACAGGGGCCGGAACGCCGGTGTTGATGTCGCCTTGTGAACCAGTGGCAGTGGTGTTCGCCACGATGTCGGCCGGGTTCGTGGTGGTGGGTGACGTCGACGATGTCGACGGTGGCATGACCGAAGTAGTAGGTGAGACTGCGGTCGTTGCTGGAGTGAGAGTCGTCGAGGTCGACATTGCGTCGTCGATGTCTGCAGTCGCATCTGTTGCAAGACCCAACTCTGTCGCCACTTCGGTGGATGGTGGATCTGTGCGCAACCACAGCTCAAGAACATTGACCACAGCGCCCAAGTTGTTGTTTCGCGCCCACTGCGCGACGTTTTGTTGCACTGCGACGCCCGGGTTTGCCAACACATATGACACGACCGATGTGCCGACAACGACACCAAACACCGCCATAACGGCAGCGACAGACAACAGGACTTTGCGGCGACGAGTCATGTGATCAGAAGCGACGCATCTCGCTCTTCAGCAAGTCAAGGCCCAGGTTGCCGAGGTTCAGGCCGAACGCATGCCAGTCACGCAAGTTGAACGATGAACCATGTTTTGCTCTCGCTTCGTCGCGTAGCGCCAGCCACTCACGCTCACCCAGTTTGTAGGAGATTGCTTGCGCTGGCCAACCGAGATAGCGGTTGACTTCGCTCCAGTTGAAGTCTTCATCGCTCGACGAGCGAGCATTCATGAACTCGAACATCAGCTCCGGTGTCCATGCCTCGCCAGGATGCCACGACGAATGCTTCGGAATGGGAAGGCCGCAGTGCACGCCACAGTCCACGACGACGCGTGCCGCACGGAACACCTGCGCGTACAGGTAGCCGAGGCGATATTCGGGGTTGTCAAGAAAGCCGAATTCGTCCATGAGTCGTTCGGCGTACAGTGCCCAACCTTCGCCGTGACCAGACACGAACGTGTTGCGTTGGTAACGCGACAGACGGTCACGATTGACGGTGGCGACAGCGATTTGAAGGTGATGTCCGGGAACACCTTCGTGATACGCGGTCGTCGGCTCGCCCCACCGAGGGAACACACTGCGTCCGTTCGCCGGATACCACGTACGTCCAGGGCGAGTGAGATCCTCACTCGGCCCGGTGTAATACATGGCTGCTGCACCGCCTGGTGGCGAGATCATCGCCTCGACGGTGCGCACTCGCGGGTCGATGTCGAAGTGTCCGTTCGACAGCAAGAAATCCATCGCTTCGTCCATGAGCTCTTGCAACCATGCGCGCAAGTTTTCTTCACCGTGAACGGCGCGATTCGGATCGGTGTCGAGCAGATGACGCACTTCGTTCACTGACCCACCGGGAACAATCTGTTGTGCGACGTTCTTGATTTCCGCATCGAGGCGCATGGTTTCTTCCCAGCCCCACTCGTAGGCATCTTCCGCAGAAATCTGCATGCCGAGAAAACGACGACGTGCGACCTCGTGTGCGTCGCGGCCACAACCATCTTCAGCTCGTGCGTGAGGTGCGTACTGCTTCAACAAGAACTCAGCGGTCTCGGCCATCGCTCGACTGGCATCGGCAGCTGCTGCGCGCAGTGCGTCCATCGGCGCGCCTGCAACAGACGACGCTGATTCGGCAAAGGTGGTGAAGAAACCCGGCTCACTCGGTGTGCCGGCCCAGGCAGACAGTTGTTCTGCTTGGCCTTTCACCTGACGCAACGATGCGGTGATGCCGCGCTCCATTCCGAGCGACCACGATTCACGCATTCCTGCGAATGCTCCCGGCACATTCGCCATGCGCTTGGCGATGACTTCCCAGTCGGCAGCCGTGTCGGTGGGCATGAGGTCAAAGATCGAACGTGCTGCGTCGACGTCGCCAGCGATGATGCGAATAGATGACAGATGGTCACCTGCATCGAACGCCATGATGTCGGCTTGCAAGCCTTCACGCAGCACCCCTGCGGCTAAACGATCATCATCTGAGTCGGTAACCAATGAGTCGAGTTGGGCGAGAGTGGAACGCGAGAGCTCCTCGCGTGCCGCGTGCCCAGCAGGACTGAAGTCGGTCATGAGGTGGTCGTAGCCGGGAATCCCCAAGTACGTGGCGGTGCCGGGGTCGAGGGCAGCGCCTTTTTCGATGTACGTGTCGGAGAGGGCGAAGACCGGAGATGTCATGTCGCCAATGTAGGCGGTGGACTAGTTGTCGCGCTTGCCGCGAAGGTGCTTGCCGATATATGCGACCACGACACGTTGGCGCTCGTCATCCAGATAGATGTGGATACGGAACAGATGCGTCTTTCGACCTCGGCGAAGGTGCGCTTCGGCTCGCACGGTTCGGCCGTCGAGTGTGATGAGGTAGTCCTCCTCGTACTTCTGACGCGCAGTGTCTGAG
Organism: Ilumatobacteraceae bacterium; assembly: GCA_036752105.1. Classification (GTDB taxonomy): domain Bacteria; phylum Actinomycetota; class Acidimicrobiia; order Acidimicrobiales; family Ilumatobacteraceae; genus UBA2093. The sequence continues at coordinate 4,271 of DAIOTI010000163.1, forward strand.
ATGGTCGGCGCATAGTCGAGGCCGACGTTTCGGCAAGCAAGTCGGAACGA
>DAIOTI010000164.1:0-4260 GCA_036752105.1 Ilumatobacteraceae bacterium
AGACAACTCAGCTGCCGTGAGGCAGCGGCCGGAGACAACTCAGCTGCCGTGACTCTCAAGTCCGACATTGGTGAATAATCTTCTCCTACGATTTGGTCGTGCCAGAAGGTGACACCATTTATCGAGCAGCCGCGGCACTTCGCACCGCTCTTTTAGGTCGTTGCATCACCTCCTTCACCGCACCGCGCCTAGTCGGCCCCTCACCCCAGGTAGGCGCTGCTGTCGAAAACGTCGAGAGTCACGGCAAGCACCTAGAGATCACTTTTGACGACGGCATCGTTCTGCACACGCACATGCGCATGACAGGTTCGTGGCACTTGTATCGACACGGCGAGCGTTGGCGCAAGCGTCGAGCGCAGGCTCGCGCAATCATCGAGACCGACGACTGGATTGCCGTGTGTTTCAACGCACCGATTGTCGAGACGTATCGCGCATTCGATGCTCGCCGTCATCCGCGTGCGGGCAAGCTCGGTCCAGATCTGTGTCGCATGGACGCCGACCTTCACGAGTGTGTCGCTCGCATGCAGCACTATGACGATCCATCAGCCACCGTCGCCGAAGTACTGCTTGATCAGCGTGTGATGTGCGGCGTCGGCAATGTGTTTCGCTGTGAAGTGTTGTGGGCAACTGGAGTTCATCCGTGGGCACCCGTTGGAACCCTTCCACAGTCGGCATGTCTCGACTTGGTGCTCACTGCTGCAGGTTTGTTGCGTGCCAATCTGAACAAGGTGCAGCGCGTCACGGCCCCCGATGTGTCGGGTGGGTTAGCCGTGTACGGACGTAACGGGCAGAAGTGTGCGCGTTGCGGTGATGTGGTTCGACTCACGCGTCACGGTGAGATGGCACGTCTTCTGTACTGGTGTCCAGGATGCCAAGTGGCATTCGAGCCGTTTCCTGAACCCGATTGGTCAGACCCGATTGCACGTGGAATGGACCCACATCCTGCAGCCACGATGTTCATCAAGGACGTGCTGCACAATCGCGGACCACTCGCTAGTTGAGCAGCGGCTGACCTGATGGTCAGACCGCCAGACAATCAATTAGCAACGCGGCCGAGTACCCGATCGACCGCAATTTCGATGACCCACCGATCCTCGCGCACTTTAGGTTCGCGATATCGACGCGCATACGCCTCACATGCCTCACGTGCGATGGTCGGGTCGTTGGTCGCCGACACTGTGCCTTCAAGCGTGAGCCAACGACCACCATCGACTTGCGACACAGCTGCACGCCCTCCGCGCAGTGCGTTCGTGACTTTCTGAGAAGGAGAGAAAGTGATGATGCGTACTCGCTTCGTCGCAAGGTCGTAGGTGAAGCCGACCGGAACCACATGTGGTGAACCGTCTGCACGAAGAGTGGTGAGGGTCGCAAGGTGTCGTTCAGTTAGGAACTGTACCCACGTGTCGTTGATCTTGTCGGGAGACATGCACTAACCCTTACATCGTGTTGAGAGCTGCCAGCACGTCGACTTTTGTGGCGCGTCGTGCCGGGTATGCAGCGGCGAGAACGCCGACCAAGAAGGCGACGATGAGGATGGTGACCGCACTGCCGATTGGAAGTTCGAACTTCGTGATGCCTTGGTCGCGTAGCGACAGAATCACGACATAGCCGAGTACGAACCCGAGCAAGATGCCGGTGACGGCACCGATGAGAGAGGTGATGACGCTTTCCCAGCGAACTGCTGAGCGCACTTGTCCGCGAGTCATACCGACTGCCCGCAGCAACCCGATTTCGCGTTGACGTTCATACACCGACAGCAGCAACGTGATGATGATGCCGACGATCGCGATGATGATGGACAAGAACAGCAAGCCATAGATGAGTCCGAGCAACTGGTTCACTTGCGCGGCTTGTTTGTCGATGTACTCGTCCTTGCTGAGAAGTGTCCCTGAGCCGTATGAGTCGACCAATTTCTGCAGGTCGGCCCGCAATGTGTCCGAATCAGTGCCATCTGACTTCAGGATGTACACGCCGAAGTCGAATCGCGACACCGTGGTGCCCTCGAACAACTCCGAGCTGACGGTGTAGCGGCCGGCCAATTGGTCGTTCGCGTACACCCCCTCGACGACGAGGTCGACATCGGTGCCATCGCTCAACTTGGCTGGAATGGTCGAACCATTGGTCAGTTTGTCGCGTTCTGCGGTCTTCTCAGACACCAAGACGCCGTTCTTCGACAGTGATGTCACCTCTGCATCGCCGAGCAAGCCGATGTCAAAGATGCCCTCGACAGTCTTCGGATTGATGACCGTGATGAATCGACCCTTGCCTTCGACCTCGACGACTGATTGGCCTATTCCAGTGGCTTGTTTGACACCGTCCAACTTCGACACGTCGACTGCTAGCGAGGGACTGAGTCCGCCGAAGCCTTGAGCCTCAGAGCTGATGGTGAAATCACCGGTGAACTGCTCGCCGAAGACGCCACGAATTTCCGCTTGAATCGACGCTGCCAGTGCCGTGACTGCGGTGACGAGCGCGACACCGATGAGCACTGGTGCGGCAGTGCGAGATGTTCGCTTCGGGTTACGGGCGGCATTCTGCCGAGCCATTCGACCAGTGACTCCGCGAAGACTCGCGATGGGACTACCGAGAGTGAGTGCCACGGGACGCGCGACCAAGGGTCCAAGTGTGAGTGCGCCGATGAAGATGAACAAGATCGCCAAGCCGAGCAGTTCTGTGCGTGCGCCACCGATGACTGCACCGATGAGTGCGACGCCAGCCAGCAATGGTGTTCCGCCCAGCACCAGACGTACTCGTGGTTTGCCCGCTGTGTCGAGTGCGGTGTCGCGCATTGCAGCAAGTGGCGGCACACGTCCGGCGCGAAATGCCGGCAACAAGGCCGATGCGACGGTGACGATGAGTCCGATGAGAATCGTCTGCACGATGGTGTTGGCCCCGACCACTAGACCACTTGAGGGCAGGTCGACGCCGATGGCCTTCAACAAAGCGGTCAGACCTGCCGACAACCCGATTCCGCCGAGAAGTCCGAGTACCGAGCCGACGAGTCCGACTGCGAGCGATTCCACCAACATCGCAATGGTGATTTGGCGCCTGCTCGCACCGATGGCGCGCAGTAGAGCATTCTCGCGCTGGCGTTGTGCTGCACTGATGGAGAACACGTTGTAGATGACGAAGGATCCGACACCGAGCCCGATGAACGCAAAGATCGTGAGCAAGATGCCGAAGAAAGACAGTGCGGTCTTGATGTCGTCTTGTGTCTCTTTGGTGATCTGAGCGCCGGTGATGGTCTCCAAGTTCTTTCCTGCGGGAAGAGCAGCCTGGATCCTTTGCGTGAGAGCTTCATCACTCATCGTGCCGTCACCGACGACGATGACTGCGTCGATGTAGCCCGGTTTCGCAAGCAATGATGACGCTGTGTCGACGTCCCATAATGCGAAAGTGGCGCCACCTGGCGAGCGCACGTCGCCGTAATTGGCGATACCTACGAGTGTGAATTCCTGGCTGCCGACGGCAGTGATGACTTTGACGGTGTCACCGAGTACGAATTTGCCCGCTTCGGCGCTCGCTTCATCGAGAGCCACCTCAGTCGGTCCCTTTGGAAAACGACCTTGCGACATGCGCCAGATGTCGGCTTTCGAATCGACCACCGAACTACCGAACGTCGGCGGACCGTTTCCTTCGTTGCCGAGCGGTTTGCCGTCTTTCCCGACAATTCGCGCAAAAGCCTGCAAGTTTGCTGCCGCGGCATCGACGCCAGGCACTTTCGCAACGACTTCGACAAGCGTCGTTTCGACGCGTTGACGCTCTTGGAACCCGAAGTCGGTGTCGACGACTTCCGTGGAGCGCACGTATGCATTCACGTTCTTGAACACATCAGAGAACAAGTTGTCGAAGGTGCGGTTCAACGTGGCGGTGAAGACCGACGTTCCGGAGAGAAATGCAGTGCCGAGGACGACTGCGATAGAAGTGAGGACGAGGCGACCCTTTCGCGCAAGGACGCCCTTCAGGGCTATGCGAAACATCGTGTCTAGTTGCCCAGGCTCTTCATGCGGTCGAGCACTTTGGCCGCCGTGGGCTCGCGCATTTCGTCGACGACTTTGCCATCAGCGAGAAAGATGATGCGGTCGGCGTACGCGGCCGCCACAGGATCATGTGTGACCATCACGATCGTCTGTCCGAGGTCAGTCACAGCGCGTCGCATGAACGAAAGAATCTCCGTACCTGTCGTCGAGTCGAGGTTGCCAGTTGGTTCGTCGGCAAAAATAATGTTTGGTCGCGATGCGAGAGCGCGCGCCACAGCGA
>DAIOTI010000165.1:0-4242 GCA_036752105.1 Ilumatobacteraceae bacterium
GGCTGCGCTTTCGGGTCGCTGTCCATGACGTCATACGTTCTTCGCGGCTAGCGCGAACGTGCGTCAGTCGCGGTGATGCTGCATCAACTCGATGGTGTAACCATCTGGGTCGACGATGAACGCGACCGTGACAGGCCATCTATCCAATCGTTTCGGCTCCATAGTGGACTTGAAGCCCGCAGCCACGGCGGCATCGTGCACGGCGACACAATCATCGACATTGAAGTAGATCTTCCACAGCGCCCAACCATGGTCGATGTGTTTTGGCGTTTCGTGATGCTCCGCAAGTTGAAGGCGTCCACCGCCTTGGTCGGCGGCGAGAACGATCTCGTGCACGCCGGGAATCTCGGTTCGTGATTGCACCTTCAACCCGATGATGTCTGTGTAGAACTTCTCAGATGCCTCGATATCCGACACATTGATGCAGTACTGACCGACTGTTGTCGCCATTTCTTCCCCCTCAGAAATTCGGTGGCAGCTGTTCGCTGCACCCTGTCCTCGCTAAAGACTATGCGACTTATGGCTAGTCGTGTACGGCCGACTGCCGTAGGTGGCTCTAGGCCACTTTCATCTTGAACACGGCCTCGAAAAAGTCTTCTAGAGTCCGTTCATGCACATCTTGCGATACTCACGATTGGCGCTCATCGCGGCTCTACTCCTCGGCGGCCTCACTCCGGCCAGGTCATTGACAGCAGCAGCGGACTCTGCGCGCCTACCACGCACCGATTTTCCGGCATGCTCCACCACAGTCAACACCTACTGCGTCTCCTCAGTCACGTTCATCGAGGCGGGTGTCGAAAAGGTGGCCAAGTGGATTCCTACGGGCACGGCAGGCATCGATTCTGCTGGGGTCGCGAACACCAAGACTTACAACACCTTTGGCACCACTGCCACCAACTTCACCGGCAGGTGGAGCTACGACGGTTTCCCATTCGCCACACGTGACTTTGACGGTGTGTACGTGCGCGTTGCACCCGCAAATGAATTCACCGACACGATGTCGCTTTGGATCGATCCAGCAGGACCTGCGACCGGTGGCCAGGTAGGTCGCATCAAAGATTCAGTCACGAATCGAGTGGGATCCTTGCCTGTCGACATGGGCATCAGGGTCACGATTCGTCTAGGAGATTTGAATCCTGCAGTCACGATTGCTGCAGGCTCGGAAGTATCGATGAACACCAAGTACGAGGGAACCGTCGCCGTGATGACATTCCAGGGTCTTCCAACTGCAATCGCCCAGGCTTCAACGTCCAAGGATTGCGACACGTCGACATCAGTTGCGGTTGCAAAGCCGAACCAGTTGTACGCACTTGTGGCGTTTAAGAACGGTCGCGACCCCTACGGTGTGGACGGATTGAGTGGCGACATGCTCATCACCAGCAACGGTACGTGCAAATTGTCGACACCCACATGGAACAACAGCACGAAGTCAATGGAGTTCACTGCGGCCGCACCACATTTTGCGCCGGACGGAACGACTGCGAATCTCGGCTTCTATCGAGCCGTGATTCCGGCAAAGGATGCCGAACTCCTCCTTGGTCTAGACCCCACAAGTCTCACCGCACCAACTGTGGATCCAACGACAGGCTCGACCACCACCGTTCCAGGCGCACAGGTGGTGCCTGTGGACACCTCAACCACCACTACTGTCCTCGCTCCCGTCAACAATGCAACGACTGTCGGGGCGAACAGCATTCGCGAGCTCGAAGGAATGGTTGTCGGACCAGTCGGAGGTGGAGTTCGAGCACAAGCTTTCTTGAGCGCATCGAAGGCACTCACGGTGGAAGTGACGGAAAATGCCGACGGAACGACAGTGTCTGCAGCGCGAAACGTGGCCTTCGACGGAATCAACTTCGTCGTCACTGCCACTGGTTTCACTTATTCCACCAAGACCATCAAGATGCGGCAAGGTGTCGCCCCGAATGCGCCAAAAGCGCTCAAGGTCGTCTCTGTCGCCCGCCGCGGCGCAGCGGTGTCAGCCAAGTTCACAGGCGCTCGTGGCACTTCCTACGTGGTCTCACTACAAGATGGCAAGAAGAAGTCCACCAATCCGCGTTGTGCCGTTAGCCGGCTTACCGTCTCGTGCCTCACAAAGAACCTTCCGCGAGGCGCCTACACCATGCGCATCACACCAATACGTGACGGACTGGCGGCACCAGCCGTCACAAAGAAGATCACGGTTCCCTGAGCACCAAGCGACACAACTCAGCTGACAAGAATGGTTGCAATCCGCTTCGTCTTTGTGTTGCCCGTAGACACAGTCACCGTGACGACACAGCGACCTTTGCGAAGTGCTTTCACACTCGCGCCAGACACCTGACATTGGCGACGTGAGGATGACGCAACCGCAAGAGAGATTCGAGACTTGGGAGAGACTTTGACGCCCACGAACTTCGCCAAGGACTTCGCAGTCACTTGCCGGGAAACTTTCGCTGGCAACGTCGACTCGACGAACTTGGCTCGAATCGTGGGGGTCGAGTGTGTGTACCCCGTTGCCGACAGTTTCAACCAGCCGTTGCTCTCTGAGACCGTGGTGACAGCCTGCGACACTGAACCAGATGCCGACTCCACCACTTCCACGGTGGCCGACATTGCCGTTCCGCCAAACTTGTAGATGCACTTTGCGACATCTGATCGAACGATCATCTGGTATGTGCCGAAGAACTCCTCACCATTGGACATGTAGTGAGGTGCCGCAACTTTGTAATCGAGAGACTTTGTCTTCTCGTTGTATTCAGGTGCGCCGGCCAGGTACTGGGTGGCATTCGTGAGCACCAGTCCGGTCACACGGCTCTTGTCGGTGAGACAGTCATTCGCCTGGCTGCGTTCCCAGGTGCGCAGCGTTCTGATTGACCAGGTCGCTCGGTCTGCAGTTGAAGTGTCCTTCAAGAAAGGCATCCACGCTTCAAGCTCGGCGATACCCGCAGGGCCGTACGGAGGCGGTATCGAGAGACGATTTCGCCCCGTTGGACTCGTCGAATCAGTGTCCTGCATACCCCAATTACTCGCCCCACCTTGACCATTTGGCCACTCACCATCGGTCCGATATTTCTCCTGAAGTGACGACGGCAGCTCTCCGAACGGCAATTCCTTGTAGACGACTGGTACTCGGACAGACTTTCCGACTATCGCAAGAGTGATTGCGTCCTTTGAACCATCGATCGAAGTAATCGTGACGTCAGCCTCTCCGAGTCGTCCGTGTAGCCAACCCTGTGGCGACTGGGCGAGACGAATCGTCAAGAAGTACTTGGTGTCGAGTGAAGCTGGTTTACGCAATGCGCATTCGGCGGTCTCCGCCGTCACATTCGCATTGCCGGACATCTCGCAGTCGAGTTTCTGGTCCCACCCCGAGCCTTCGACGAATCCCGAGTAGCCCGGCTTGTCCCTGTTCGTTTTGAAATCGCCGTTGGTACACGGGTTCGGCTTAGATGTCAACCATTCAGCATCCTGTTCACATTGCATCGTGGTGAGTGACACGGGTGTCAGGTTCGCTGCGAAGTTCTCGAACACCGCCTTGCCATTAGCCCCGATGCTTCCGAGAATTGCTGCACGTACATAGTGAGTGGACACGGCCAGCCCCACCGACGCTGGAACAGTCCACAGCGCTCCCGGCCCGCCGACCGGAAGGCCAGAAGCCTCGTCGGCCGGATACTTGTTCCAGGCCTCCTGAGGGAATGACCGCTCGAAAGTCGCCGCAACCTTCTGACCTGCCGTCGTCACCACACCAAACTCGACGATGCAGTTCAGCTGCACAGCCGAGGCACACGGTTGAAGAATTGAGGTGAAGGTGATGTCCTTCCAACCGTTGCACGCGGTGTCGGTTAAGGACGAACACGATTTCCAGCCACCTCCTGGTTGCTGCGCTCTCAGGACCGACGCCGTCTCGGCGTAATCAGGGCTCTCCATTAATTTGACACCTTGGCGTCCGATCACACCTTGAGTGCCGGCCGGGATGAACCCTTCATCGACGATTGAGCCGGTTGCTGCACCCGCGAGAGTCACCGGGATCGCCGACAGCAAGAGGGCTAGCAGCACCGAAGCGAAAAGGATTGAGCGCGATTTCATAGGATGAAAGTACGCCCTCTGTCAAGAGTCTGCGAGCAGTGTTGATGAGGTTTCATCACAAGACCCACAATGTGCAGGCGAAACCCTGTCAATTCATCGGTTCTGTGGGCGTTGAGGGACTCGAACCCCCGACATCTTCCTTGTAAGGGAAGCGCTCTAGCCAACTGAGCTAAACGC
>DAIOTI010000166.1:0-4239 GCA_036752105.1 Ilumatobacteraceae bacterium
CACGGCCAACGGATTAACAGTCCGTCGCTCTGCCAACTGAGCTACCCCGGAAGGACGTTGAAACGATACCAGCGTGGGCCCCGGATGCCCCTGACGACGGTCGACGACGACTCATGTTTCTACTCATGGTGCGTCGTCGGGGTCATTCTTCGTCGAGAAATGCTCGCAAACGTCTGCTGTTGTTCGGATGGCGCATGCGGGCCAGCGTCTTTTGTTCAATCTGACGGATTCGCTCGCGAGTGACACCTTCTTCTTTTGCCACATCGTCGAGCGTGCGCGGTTGACCATCTGGAATGCCGAATCGCTTCTCCAAGATTCGACGATCGCGATCTGGTAGCTGCTGCAATTCTGCGCTGATCGCAGCAATCAATTGATTTCGCTCGGCAAGTTCCACCGGCGCTTCAGCCCCGTCAGGCACTCGGTCAGAAATGGTCCCAGAATCTTCCTCTGAACTCAGAGGCTGATCGAGGCTCACGATGGCGCTGGACAACTGCAGCAACTCTCCGACACGCTCCGGTTCCAACAGCGTTCGCTCAGAAATCTCTTCGAACGAAGGTTCCCGTTCCAACTCGACGGTCAATTCGCGTTGCGCTTTTGCGACTCGATTGATGAGCTCGACCACGTGACTAGGAATTCGAATGGTGCGACCCTGATCAGCCATCGCGCGCATCATCGCCTGACGAATCCACCATGTGGCATAGGTCGAGAACTTGAATCCCTTTTCCCAGTCGTACTTCTCAGCAGCGCGCATGAGCCCGATGTTTCCCTCTTGGATGAGGTCAGCGAACTGCAATTCACGTCCTTCATAACGGCGAGCGATCGAAACAACCAGTCTCAGGTTGGCCTTGATGAGATGCTCGAGGGCCTCCTCACCCTCACGAATGACGCCACGAATTTCTCTTTTCTCTCGTGCACCGAGCGAATTCGTACCTTCCATCTGTTGCTTCGCCATCTGTCCATCGCGAATTGCTTTTCCCAGGCGCCGTTCATCTTCGGCGGTGAGCAGTTTCACCTGTCCGATCTCGTGCAGATACATCTTCACGGCGTCACCAGCGGCTGGACCGACCTTTGCAGCTGGTCGACGATCGACTGGATCACTCTCGTCGGGTTCGACACTCGAGATAGTGATGCCGACTTGCTTGAGCAACTTCGTGACCGAGTCCAACATCTCCTCGGACAACTCGACGCCTCGCAACACTTGCGCGACGTCATTCGGAGTGACTTCTCCCGCGTCAGATCGCGATGCGATGAGCGCAGCCCACTCGCCTGCATCGACACTCGGATGCGGAGGACCAGGCAGGGGCGCGCTGGTCACGGCTCTGGGGTCGTTTTCGCCACTAGCCATTGCAAAAGTTCTACCGCAGCCGCATCGGCCCTTTTGACATCCCCCAAGGCGTCGAGGGTGATGCGCGCCTGTCGGTCGGCGCGGATGTGGTCAGGGTCGGTCGATGAATGACGTGCCAATTCACGCCGAACTGCCGCCGCAATGAGCGCACGTGCTTCGACAAGGGGGTCGGCTTCGAAGTCGACCACCGATGCACGCTCGAGAATGTCTGCGGCGTCCCCTTCGACTCGTGCGAGTGCGCGACCCACATCGCCGTTCTCCTCGACCAGCGCTCGGAACGCTGCGCGATATGACTCTTCTGCAAAGAGTTCCTCGATGAGCCATGGCGCTATGTCGTCCCAACGGTGAATCAGTAATGCAATAGCGATGAACCCTGCGCCTTCAGTCGCTTGTCGTGCTGGCGCCGCGAAGACCACGGGTTCACTGACATTGCCCCTCTCGACCGCCCTGGTGAGGTCGCTGGCGGGCATTGAGGTGTGAGCCGCCACTTGAGCTGCATACATACGACGCACATTGACATCCGGATGATCGTTGATGACCGACACTGCGGCCTCGGCGGTGCGTGCACGACCCTCTGGCGTGCGCACATTGCCTGCATCGAGAACTCGCTGCACACGGAAACCGAGAAACGGTGTGGGTTCAGCGACTGCACGAGTGAGAGCGTCGGGATCAGACGACGCAAGATCCCCTGGGTCTCTACCGTCGGGGAACTTGGCGACGTAGACCTCCACGTCGTAACGCTTCTCCCATTCGTAGAAGCGGGCAGCAGCACCTTGTCCTGCTGCGTCAGCATCAAAGGCCAGAACGACCTTCTTCGCGAATCGCTTCAACATACGGACATGGTCTTCTGTCAACGCTGTGCCACATGTAGCCACAGCTCGCGGCACACCCGCACGATGAAAACCGATGACGTCGGTGTATCCCTCGCAGACGATGACCTGGTCAGCTTTCACGATGTCGGTCTTTGCCCAGTTCACGCCGTACAAGGTTCGCGACTTGGCATAGATCGGCGTCTCGGATGAGTTCTTGTACTTCGCAGGATCGGTGGAACCAGGCAGCACGCGACCACCGAACGCCACCGCATGTCCCGATTCATCAAAAATCGGGAACATCACTCGCGCTCGAAAGGAGTCCTGCATTCGGCCGCGCTTGTTGACGAACCCGAGTCCGACCTCACGAAGATTGTCAGCGGAAACCTTCAACGATGAACACAGAGTGTCCCAGTCATCTGGGGCCCAGCCAAGCTGGAACTGGCGCGCAATGTCGCCCGACAGACCACGGGCACGGAGATACTCCCGTGCTGCGCGTGCATCGGGGGAATCGAGTAGGCGTTGGTGGTACCACTCGACCGCCGCAGACATCACATCGAGAAGATCGTTACGTCGCTGGCGATCGCGGCCCTTGTTTCCGCCAGACGTGTAGTGCAACTCGATTCCCACTTTTGAGGCGAGCCGTTCGACTGCCGTCGCAAAATCGACGCGCTCGATCTCCTGCACAAAGGTGAAGACATCGCCACCGGCATTGCATCCGAAGCACTTGTAGCGACCGGTGTCCTCGCGCACATTGAACGAGCCAGATTTTTCTGAGTGGAATGGACAGAGTCCGACGAGGTTGCGACCGACCCGCCTCAAAGTCACATATTCGCCGACCACATCGACGATCGACGTTGCGGTGCGAACCCGCTCGACGTCTTCATCGACAATGGCCATAGGGGCCAAGACTAATGGTGTTCAACTGCTCCGTCGGCAGACGAGTCGGACTTGATCGATGCGACCACTGAGACAACCAAGATGAGCGCGATGAAACCGAGCGACACCGCGATGGGAAGGTGATACCAGTACGACGCAGCCATTTTCAGACCGACGAACACGAGAATGACTCCAAGGCCGGTCTGAAGATATTTGAATCGGTCGCGCATGTCGGCGAGCAAGAAATACAACGCACGAAGCCCCAAGATCGCAAATGCATTCGAAGCAAAAGCGATGTACTGCTCACGCGTGACGGCCAGGACTGCCGGCACCGAGTCGATGGCGAAGATCACATCGGTGACTTCGACCAACACCAAGACGGCAAGCAGCGGTGTGGCCAGCCGCTTGCCGTTCTCGATGGTGAACATCTTCTGGCCATCAAGTTTGTCGGTGGAGGGCACAAGTCGTTTGAACAACTTGATGGCTCGACTTTGACTCGGGTCGAAACCCTCGTCGTGTGTGGCCAGCAGTTGAACGCCGGTGTACACCAAGAACACTCCGAACAGAATGAGTGTGATCTTGAAATTGTTGATGACTGCGACGCCGGCGAAAATGAACCCGAGACGCATGGCGAGTGCACCAAAAATTCCCCAGAACAAGACTCGGTGCTGGAACTGCGGAGGAACCCTGAAGTGGCTGAAGATGATCGCCCACACGAACACATTGTCGACACTCAGACTCTTTTCGATGAGGTAACCACCGAGATACTCGCCTGTTGCCGCCCCACCGAACTCCCACAGAATGAAGAGCGAGAACAGCAGACCGACGCTGATCCAGACTGCAGATTCGATGGCGGCCTCACGCGTGTGCACGACGTGGGCTTCGCGGTGAATCACAAGAATGTCGATGAGCAGCAAGACGGCGAGTACTGCGAGCAGCACCGGCCAATGCCAGCCGGCAATGTCGAGGTCGACTCCTCCGCCAGAAGAGTCCTTCGCTGTGAGTAGTGACAGCACGAATTACTTCGTCTCGGACTTGCCGCCGCCGATGACTGCCTGTGCGGCTGACAATCGTGCGATCGGTACGCGATATGGCGAACAGCTGACATAGTTCAGACCTGCGGCATAGAACAGCGCGATCGACTCTGGGTCGCCGCCATGTTCGCCACACACGCCGAGCTTCAGCCCACGCTTTGCTTTACGACCT
>DAIOTI010000167.1:0-4223 GCA_036752105.1 Ilumatobacteraceae bacterium
CGACACCATCGAGCTGCCCGTGCAGATCAACGGCAAGGTTCGCTCTCGCTTGACTGTCAGCGCATCTGCCGGTGAACAGCAGGTGATCGATGCAGTGATGGCAGATGAAAAAGTACGTGCTGCCACCGATGGAAAACAGATTGTGAAGACCATCGTCGTTCCAGGACGTATGGTGAACATCGTCGTCAAGTGATGCCGCCGACGTCTGGAGATGTCATGAATACCGAAGTTCCTCTCGTCAGCAAGAAACACAAGGTCATCGCACTCGTCGCTCATGACAACATGAAGGATGAACTTCTCGAGTGGACCGATGCGCACAAAGAAGAACTTTCTAAGCACACGCTCATCGGCACTGGAACCACTGGGCGTCTGGTGAACGAGCGAACCGGTCTCGCAATAGAGCGACTACGCAGTGGACCACTTGGTGGCGACCAACAGATTGGCGCCCGAATCTCTGAAGGTGACGTCGATGTGTTGCTGTTCTTCTGGGATCCACTCGAGCCACAGCCGCACGACCCAGACATCAAGGCGCTCTTGCGAATAGCCGTGGTCTGGAACATCCCAGTTGCGTGCAACCGAGCAACCGCAGATTTCATCATGACGTCACCACTCATCAACGATGAGTTCGTGCGTTATGTACCAAGTCACGAACGCTGAAATTCTGATACCTGGTGGGTCGGTCCCACATCAGAACATCGGTGCGCTCTTACCTGAATTCATTGTGACACGCAGCAATTCAACTCGAGTGCCGTCCGGATCAGCAACGAAGGCCACTTCAGCTTTCATGTACTTGTCGTTGATGACTTTCCTCGTGGACTCCACCAACACTCCTCCGTGTGCAACCAGATGATTTATCACTGAGTCGAAGTTCTCGTCTGCGCCAACTTCGACGCACAAATGTGTCAGGCCATGCTGCAATCGAGTTGTGCTCGGCGTGCCGAAGCTCCTCGGCTCCTTGAAGCACAGCAACTCGAAGGTGCTGTCACCTTTAGCGATGAAGTGTGATGTGAACTCAAGATTGCCTTCGACCTCTAGTACCGGCGCCCATTCCGGCCCCGACGGCGGCACAAACGTGGTGTGATAACCGAGCCCATCACACCAAAAACGCAGTGCACGAGACAGGTCAGACACACATATTCCGGTGTGGCGTGGAATTAGTTGCATTGATGAACCATAACTACTGGGAGCTATTTCCTGGTTCAGGCCCGATGGTGGAGCTGAGGGGAATTGAACCCCTGACCTCTTGCATGCCATGCAAGCGCTCTGCCAACTGAGCTACAGCCCCGAAACTGGGAAGGCAAACGATAGCGGTTTGACCTAGTCCTGCCACGAAATCGGCTGCACGTCCTTATAAAGCCGTTCGATCTCGTAGAAACGCCTCGTCTCATCGGCGAACACATGCACCACCACGTCGCCGTAGTCAATGAGAACCCACTGCTGCTCACCTGCACCCTCAGAGCGGAGCGGTGACCTGCTGGTGAGATCTCGCACCGCAGTCAGCACGGCATCTGCGAGCGACTTCACTTGACGCTTGTTCGACGCGCTGGCGATCACGAAGTACTCGGTGATCGCCAACACGTCACCCACAGGAAGCACGACCACATCAGTGGCAAGCTTCTCGTCAAGGGCCTGTGCAGCGAGGACTGCGAGATCACGGGACGAGATGTCCGAGTCCACGGGTTGTGCGGCTTCCATAGTTGTTTCTGTCTCTTCTCTTAGTCAGGAATCGTTGTCGATGTCGTTGTGGTTGGCGTCGCCTGACCTGCCGGAGTATTCAAGTACGTACGGAAATCTTCGCCGAGTACGAGCCGCACATCGATTCCCTCGACACGCTCTTCTGGCTGCCGAAGCACGACTGGTCCGAAGTAGAGGTCGTAATTCTCGACCGCATCACGCACTTCGACATCGCGATACAACAACTCGGTGTTCGCACCTGCAGGTTGACCGGTTTGACGGATCACCAGCACGTTCACTTTGAGAAGAATCAATCGCTCGACTGCCTTCTTGATGATTGATGCATCTGCGAACGGACTGTCCACCATGAACGACACGTTCGTGGACGAGACCGACACCGAGCTCGGCGCGACACTCGCCATCACCATGACGACTTCGGCCCTGTCCAAGTCGTACAAGTCGAGACTCGTTGGGTTGCGCTCTCCCACCGGAACGGCTGTTGCAGCAAACTGCCACAGCTGAATAGGTCCGGCTCGAAGGGCCGAGAAGAACTCGGGGACCTCGGTCGGGGCGATGGTCGACGAGGTGGACGTGTCAGCCACATCGGTCGTTGGCACCGATGTGGCTGGCGAGGTCAACGATGTTCCCGCAATTGCGGTCCACAACGACTTCATTCGTGCCAGTCGTTGACTCTCTGGCGCGCCGCGCTGACTTGCAAGGAGGGCTGCTGCCATCTGTGCTGGCGCCATCACTTGCTCGCCGGCAACGGCGATCTGCCTCACCGAACCGTCAAGGCCCGTGTCATACACGTCGGCATCGACAACGACAGTGCGGTCACCGACTGGTTCCAACAATGCTGTCAGCTCATTCGCATCGACTCTCATCGACGCAGCGAATGACACATTGAGAAGCCCCTCAACGTCGATGACGAATGCATCGAACCCAGACTCTCGATACGTGTCGGCTACTCGATGAATGGTGCCCGTGCGGCCGATGCGTGCATTGGAACCCACCGGCACCGACACGATGGTGCCCCCACGCCCAGTCGGCGAAAGTGCAAGGACCGCAATCATCGCAATCTCGTCGCGTGAGTCGACCCCGGTAAGTAGGGCGACTGGTGTCGATGGAATCTTGATCGTGCTGTCAGCAGTGACGTTGCGCCCATCAGTCGAATTGAGCAATGTCGCCGCACTCACCACAAGTCCGGCAGGTAGTGCGAGCAGTGCGATGACGCCGAGCGCGACTGCCGTCATCATGCGTCGGCGGCGACGCTCGGGAATCGCGCTCATGCGCTCAGACCAACCGACGCGGTTGAACGATGGTCGGTGACGCCATAAAGGTTGCGAGCATGAATCACGTTGAACACCGCCCGGGAGAGCAAATGCGTCGTGTCTTCCCCTGCGCGCAGACGTCGACGCAACTCAGTACTCGAGCATTCGATGATAGGAACATCCACGCGGATCGAATTGACAGCTGACGGCAATGTCAGTTCTTCGACATCACGCGCGATGACAACGAACGTTGCGATGTCAGCCAACTCGTTCCATTTATGCCACGTCTCGAGACGACCAGCCGTGTCACTTCCGACGATCACAAAAACTTCTGCGTCTGGATATTCAGCGAGAACTTCTCGAACCGTGTCGAAGGTGTAGGACGGTCCACCACGTGTGATCTCGACGTCAGACACTTCCAAACCAGGAATTCCCTCGCATGCCGCGCGCACCATTTCGAGTCGTGCAGCTGCCGGCGTGATGTCACGGCTAGAGGATTTCTGGTACGGGTCATTTGCAACGACCATGAGGACTCGGTCAAGACCAAGGGCATGGCGCACGTTGACTGCCGCCGCGATGTGACCCACGTGCGGAGGGTCGAACGTGCCACCGAACAGTCCAATTCGCAGCGGCACGGAGACCAAGTGTAGGTCCGGCACTCTGCTGACGCCCGTGCGGCACAAGGGTTTGAGCAGCCGCCACAGCCTCTGGCGCATCGGGACAGATGGGTCTCAGAAAATTCGAAATTGGGGGGAGACAAACGCGAGAGGAAGTGTTATTCTCACATTTCCCCAAAATTGACACCCCCACCCACCAGTTGTTCCGCAACCCCCGCGTGTCTGACGCCACCCGTCAGATGGGAACAACACCACAGGACACACGGTTACACGATCCATCATGAATGACTCAATTGGTCTCTATCTCAACGAAATTGGCAAGGTTGCCTTGCTGACTGCCGAGGACGAGCGCGAGCTCTCCAAGGCCATCGAAGCTGGTCGCGAAGCGGCCAAGCGCCTCGAATCAGGCGAGCGTGGTGCCGCCCTGCGCCGCGATTTGCGGAATGCCGCTGCTGCCAAGGATCGGTTCATCCGCTCCAACCTCCGCCTCGTGGTGTCGATTGCTCGCCGTTACCCCCTACCTCAGGGCATGGACCTACTCGACCTCATCCAGGAAGGCAACCTTGGTCTTGAGCACGCCGTCGACAAGTTCGACTGGCGTCGCGGATTCAAGTTCTCGACGTATGCCACCTTCTGGATTCGTCAGGCCATCGGTCGCGCA
>DAIOTI010000168.1:0-4201 GCA_036752105.1 Ilumatobacteraceae bacterium
ATCATCGACCGACCGGGCTCGCCGGTCTTGTCGATGGGTTCGGCGAATGACGCGACATCTTCCGTCATTGTCTGAGTCCCCTCGGGGCTTTCAGCGCGTCGTGTCGAGGTTCGAAGAGGTGTGTCGTCGTGCCCCGTTCATCGGCGAAGGAGCGACGGTGGAAAAGGGCATCGAGTATGCCCACGGAATTGCCGACTACAGCATCCGACTCGCCGCGAGCGATGACACGTCGCGGCCGCACCTCATGCGCACGTCTGGCGTCGTGTCGTACATGGATCCCGCAGCGCCTGACGCGGTGTTTCGTCGCAACGGTCTGGACAACCCAGACAACGATTACTTGATTTGTTCTCTCGATGCTGATCATGAATACGTGGTGTCAGGTGTTCGTGGGTCGACGTGTGAACTGAATCTTCAGTTGCTCGATGGCAACTACAGCGATCGGGTGGATGCCTTCGCCATGAACAAGGGCATCTTGCCGTCGCGTGATCTACCAGTGAGGGCTGACGGCACTTTCGAGGTGATGCTCACCCGTCGTTCGTCGTCGTCTGCAGACGTACTGACGATGACAGCTGACACCCGTGCCATCATCGTTCGTCAGAGCTATGCCAACTGGGGTGATGAGGCAGCTGGCGCCGTGAGGGTGCAGCGCGTGGGCGACACTTCTCCAGATGATGTGCTCATTGATGAGGCGTTCTGGTTGCGGGCCACCACATACTTCGAGAACACCATGTCAGTGTGGTTGCAGTTCGGTCCCGGTGTGTCCGCGCTCGTTGCACCGGCATCTGGACCGAAGTCGCTTCCATACAACGCGGTGCGGCTTCCTCGCCGAACTCCTGGTGGATTTCCGGACCAGTTCTCCATGTCGGCGCGATTCCTCGTTCGCGACAACGAAGAAGTCGTCATCACGATGCAGCCGAGTGGTGCTGCGTACCATGCAGTTCAGTTGGGTGATTACTGGTTCACATCCTTGCCCTACGTGCACAAGCAGAGCAGTTTGAATGCGGCGCAGTATCGAACGTCACCTGACGGCTCGGTATCGGTGGTCATTTCAAAGACCGATCCTGGCGTACACAACTGGCTCGACACATGCGGCTTAGGTGAGGGTTACGTCTTTTTGCGCTGGCAGGGACTACCTGATGGCGTCGAGCCGCCGGAACCGACCATCGAGGTGATCTCTGCTGGGCAGTCACTGCAGCGCGGTCTAGGTGGTGGGTCGGTGGACACTGCTCATGGTGTTGCCATCGAGCGAGATATGACCAGCCGAGTGGTTGCATTTGCGCGGCGTGAACTTGCTGCCCGTCGCGCCGACTGGGCTTGATTTCAGTCTGAAAGATGTGCAGTCGCTCGTCACACAAGTCGTCGAAATGTCACATTGATGCGTGGTGTACGCACCTTTCGCTGACGAGGCACCTGGTGAACCCACCTGTGTTGGGTGGCACCACTCATCAATAACAGTGATCCACTCGTTAAATCGACTCTCACCGTCTCTTTGGTCTCGCGATGGCGTAGATCGAATCGTCGAATTGTGCCGAAGCTGACTGACGCAATCACCGGTTCACGACCATTCTCAGGCTCGTCGTCGGCGTGCCAACCGAGCGCATCATCGCCACTCCGATACAAGTTCACCAACGCTGAGTTGAAGTGATGTCCTGAGCATTGCTCCACGAGGACGCGCAGGTTCTCGAGAACTGGCGTGAATCGATGAGCGACTCGGGATGTCCCTGAGTACACATATGGACGGCCTTCGGTGTTCATCCACGCAGACAGCCGTGGTTCCTTCACCTTGCGACCAAACACCGTAAGTTCAACCGACTCCCACGGCGTGGTGGCATCGATGTCAGAGAACATCTCTTGGGCTGCAGCAGCGTCGAGGAAATCGGGTGTGAAAACGGCGCTTCCGTCGTAGGGGAGGAGTTCTTCAGAACCGAAGAGCACGGTCACTAGTCCGCTGTGTTGCGGCGGTCATTGAGAAACGGGAACTTGGCCCGAACTTCACTCACATGGTCTGCGCTGACTTCAGCGATGATGATGCGTTCGTGTTCGTCTGCACTTGCCAGTTGCTCGCCGAGTGGAGAGAAGATGCGACTTGCCCCGCCGTAAGTGAGGCCTCCACCCACGCCGGTGCGGTTACAACCAACCACGTATGCCTGATTCTCGATTGCTCGGGCCTTCAACAACGCCAACCAATGTTCTTGTCGGGCAAGTGGCCAGTTGGCGGGCACCACATACACGTCGGTCTCGGGTGCGAGACCCCAGAACTCGTCTGCAAAACGAAGGTCGTAACACACGAAGAGCGAGACGCGAAGGCCCGCCGCATTCACGGTCACGTGTGTGGAGCCAGCTCGAAAATGATGGTGCTCGTTTCCGTAAGTGAACGGATGAATCTTTCGATAACGGAACTGATTTCCCTCTGGGTCGGCGACGACGAAGGAGTTGTAGGGCCGCGGGTCGTCGTCAGCAAGCTCCGGGCAGCTACCGCCAATCCACACGTGATGGCGTCTTGCTTGGGCAGCGAGAAACACACTCGACGGACCACCGACAGGCTCTCCAATTGTCGGGTCGTCGACGACAAAGCCGGTGGAGAACATCTCGGGGAGGACGATGAATGTCGCACCACTGTGGACTGCTTCAGTGATGAGCGACTCCAGGCGTGCGAAGTTCGCTTCGCGATCCGCCCACGCGATGTCGTACTGGAGCGCCGCAATCTTCATGTCACACCAGCACAGAGACGCTCGACTGCACGCTCGAGAAGGTCAACCGTCTTGCAGAATGCGAACCGCACCAAGTGGCGACCTTCGGGTGCATTGTCGGGAGAGTAGAACACTCCGTTGGGTATTGCGACCACTCCATGAGAATGTGGAAGGCGTCGACAGAATGCGAGGCCATCGCCGTCTGGATCGACTGCTCGAATATCTGCGGTGATGAAGTACGTACCCTCTGGTTTATAAGTGGTTAGCCCAGCCCTTGCGAGGCCAGTCAGCAGTACATCGCGCTTTTGCCGGAGATCTTCTGAGATGTCGACAAAATAGGAATCTGGCAGCGAGAGACCCACTGCAATCGCAGGTTGAAAAGGCGCACCGTTCACGTATGTGAGGAATTGCTTTGCGGTTCGAACTGCAGTGAGAAGCGGTGAGGGTGCACAGGCCCATCCGATCTTCCATCCTGTGGTGTTGAAGGTCTTCCCGCCAGAAGAAATTGTGATGGTCCGCTCGCGCATGCCCTCGAGTGTGGCGATGGGGACGTGGCGTGCGTCGTCGAACACGAGATGCTCGTACACCTCGTCGCTGATGACGACGAGGTCGTGTTCTCGGGCGAGCGAGGCGATGATCTCCAGCTCTTCGCGCGAGAACACCGTTCCGGTGGGGTTGTGAGGGGTGTTCAACAAGATCGCCCGGGTTCGCGGACTGAGGGCGCCTTGAAGCTGGCTGACGTCGAAGACATAGCGGCCGTCGTTCTGTGGGCGAAGTAGTACTGGTACTGCACGTGCACGTGCCATTGCAATGCACGCCATGTAGCTGTCGTACATCGGTTCGAACACGACGACTTCATCACCATCATTCAAAAGTCCAAGTAGAGCTCCAGCGAGCGCTTCTGTTGCTCCGGCAGTCACGAGCACTTCGGTGTCGGGGTCATAGGTGAGGTTCCAGAAGCGGAGCTGATGACGGGAAATTGCCTCACGCAGATCACTCGTTCCGCTGCCTGGGGGATACTGATTGTTCCCAGATCGAATCTCGTCCACAGCACGGTCAAGCACCTCTGGTGGCCCGTCATAGTTAGGGAAGCCCTGTCCGAGATTGATGGCGCCAGTTGCTACGGCAAGCGCCGACATCTCGGCAAAAATCGTGGTGCCGAATGCTTTCAGTGCTTCAGCCACGTGGGGCGACTCGGACATCTCTCAAGCGTATTCGGCAGCGAGTGCTCTGTAGTGTTCGCATCATGGGGCGCATCGAAGGGAAAGTTGCAGTCGTCACCGGTGGGGCAGATGGCATCGGAGCCGGGGTCGTGCGCAGGCTCGCGGAAGAGGGCGCCCGCGTACTTCTTGCCGACATCGACTCTGACAAGGGTGAAGCACTCGCTACTTCGATGTCGGGTGTCGAGTTCATGCAGGTCGATGTGTGTCGACGTGAAGACAATGAAGCGATGGTGGCTCGCGCAGTCCAACGGTTCGGTTCAATCGACATTTTGGTGAACAATGCATGGG
>DAIOTI010000169.1:0-4137 GCA_036752105.1 Ilumatobacteraceae bacterium
CGTACACGCGGTCATTGTCGTAGCCGGCATCGACATGACCTTGACGGTCAAAGAGCTCTGCGGGAATTTCGCCGAGAAACCGCGACGGCGGGTTGTATTGCGTTTGGCCGAACAACATGCGTTGCCATGCATGAGACACCAGCAGTTTCTCGCGAGCACGTGTGATGCCGACGTAGGCGAGGCGGCGCTCTTCTTCGAGTTCTGCCGGGTCGAGCAACGCACGATTATGTGGGAATACTCCCTCTTCACATCCGACCAAGAAGACCACGGGAAACTCGAGACCTTTTGCCGAATGCAGTGTCATTAGCACGACACGATTGCCGTCATCTAGATCATCGGTGTCGGCAACCAAGGCAACCTGTTCCAGGAACTCGTCGATGACAGTGAACTCGGCAGCAGAACCAACGAGTTCAGAGATGTTCTCGAGTCGACCAGCTGATTCCACAGTGTCTTCGGCTTCAAGCTCAGAGATGTATCCGCTGTCTTCCAGTGCAACCTGCAATGCGGCAGCCGGACCATCTTGGGCAGTGGAGGCCAACTTGTCGACGAGTGCCAGGAACGAGTTGATGCCGCGCACTGCGGCACCAGTGACACCGACGTCTGCTGCTTGACGCAAGGCCTGTAGAAAACCAGTGTCATTAGCACGTGCCCATGCATCGAGTTTGCCGATGCTGGTGTCGCCGATTCCGCGCTTCGGCACATTGATGATGCGTTTGATGCTGACTTCATCGCTCGGATTGATGGCCAACTTCAGATAAGCGATTGCATCCTTCACTTCTTTACGGTCGTAGAACTTGGTTCCACCGACCACACGGTACGGAATGCCCTGTCGCATGAATGCTTCTTCAACGACACGACTTTGAGCGTTGGTGCGGTACAAGACACCGATTTCTCGCCATTGGCGACCGTCACTCTCGTGCATGTCGTTGGCCGTACTGGCCACCCAACCGGCCTCCTCGTGTTCGTCTTCGGCGTAATAGCGAACGATGTGGTCACCGCTGCCGTGTGCGGTCCACAGTTCTTTGGGCTTGCGGTCTTGATTGTTGGCAATGACCGCATTCGCCGCGTTCAAGATGGTCTGAGTACTGCGGTAGTTCTGTGCGAGAACAACGACAGTGACTTCAGGAAATGCATTCTCGAAGTCGGTGATGTTGCGGAAGTCGGCCCCACGGAACTTGTAGACACTCTGGTCGGTGTCACCGACGACACACACGTTGTGGTGTTTCGCCCCGAGCATGAGCACGATCTGGTTCTGAGCTCGGTTGGTGTCTTGATATTCGTCGATCAAGATGTGCTGGAACTGATGCTGATAGTGCGCAAGAACCTCGGGGAAATCTCGAAGAAGTCTCACTGTGTTGACGAGCAAGTCGTCAAAATCCATTGCGCCAGCACGCTCGAGACGCAACTGGTATTCCTTGTAGGCCTCTGCATGGCGACGGTCGACGATGTGCTGGGCTGAATCAAGCGCAACCGACGGAGAGACCAGTTCGTTCTTCCACAAACTGATGTGCGACTGAACGGCTTGTGCCGGGAACTTGCGTGGGTCGAGCCCCATGTCGCGCACCACATAGCCTGCCAATCGTTTGCTGTCCGATGCGTCATAGATGCTGAACGTCTTGGGGTACCCGAGCTTGTCGGCGTGCGCCCGCAACATGCGAACACAGCTCTTGTGGAAAGTGGTGACCCACATGTTGCGAGCCATCGGCCCGACCAATGCAGACACTCGCTCTTTCATTTCGTCGGCAGCTTTGTTGGTGAAGGTGATTGCCAGGATGTTCATCGGATGAACGCCGTTGCGAATGAGCCACGCCACGCGCTGCGTGAGAACGCGAGTCTTTCCAGAGCCTGCACCTGCAATGACCAGAAGTGGTCCGGAAGGGTGCGTGACGGCATCGAGTTGCTGAGGGTTCAACCCCTCATCTGACTCACTCTCGACCCCGACATTCACCATGACCGAGCCAGTGTAAGACGGGGCTGTGTCGCAGAGCGAGTGCCCGCGACCACTGCCGATGTCAGTTGTCGAGCTTCGTCTGTCGTGTCAGCGACGCGCGAGAACTCGAACAGGCAATGAACGCGGACCACGGACCTGGCCGACGCTCCACTTCACCTCTTCAGAAGTGTTCAATTCGAAATCTGGGAAGCGTTCGAGGAACACGTCGACCGCGACGTTCATTTCGAGACGCGCCAGGTTCGAGCCCACGCAACGATGGATTCCGAGACCGAACGCTGCGTGTCGATTTTCAGCACGATCGATGATGACCTTGTCCGCGTCTTCGAAGACATTGGGATCACGGTTGGCTGCAGGGAATGGCAAAAGCACCCAGTCCTCGGCCTTCATCGGGCAACCGTGAAAGTCGTAATCCTCTTTCACCATCCGCGCCATAGTGACTGGCGCATAGGCACGGAGGAACTCCTCGATCGCAGTCGAGCGAAGATCGGGATTCTCTACGAGACGACGACGGTCGACCGAGTTCGTGGCAAGGTGCCACAACGATGATCCGATGCCGCTCCAGGTGGTGTCGATGCCGGCGATGAGCAACAACACGATCGTTCCACGAACGTGTTCTGGAATGAGCTTGTTGCCCATGATCTCGGCGTTCAACAAGTAAGAAATCAAGTCGTCACGTGGGTTCTCGATGTGATCCTGCACGTGGTAATCGAGATATGCGTCGAATTCTTCGAACTTCTTGCGACGTGTCTCAGGCTCTTCGTTCACTGCTTCGAGAACGAGGTGAACCCATCCGCGGAACTTGTCGGAGTCTTCCAGCGGAAGTCCGAGCATGCGCGCAATGACCATGACCGGAATGTGTTGCGCGTACTGCACGGCTGCATCGACGAACTCGGCGTCTCCCATGTTGTCGATGAGTTCATTGCAAATCTGCCGAACTTCTTCTTCCCACGGCTCGATTTTCTTCGGTGCGAAAGCAGGAAGAAGGAGACGACGCGCTTCATGATGGAAAGGCGGATCACTCGTGATGGGCGGTGCGTTGCCGATCGGTGCTGGCGGCGGCGGGATTTCCATCTCGCTCGGCTTGAGGCGACCGACCACAACAGACCGACTTGTGAAGTGATCGGTGTCGTACGCGATTTCGTGCACGTACTCGTGCGTCAACGGCAACCATGCACCGCCGTAGCGATCGGTGTGCGCCACCGGACACTTCTTGTTCTCGAGCAGATCCGTCCAGATGTCGTGGATGTTCTCGTTGTACTTCGGATCGGCATGATCGAAATCGTTCTGCCAATCAGAAACCGGGCCATACAGGTCAGTCATGTCGGTCATTCCTCGATTGAGATTGCGAACTCAGGACAGTTGGCAAGCGCCAAACGGGCTTTGTCTTCGAGACCAGCTGGCACCACGCCATCGTTCAGTTCGTGAGCGTTGCCGTAGTCGTCGACGTCGAACAACTCGGGCGCCAGCGCGTAACAACGGTTGTGGCCTTGGCATTTTGCGGTGTCAACTCGTACTCGCATACCGAAAGAGTACGGCTGACAGACAAGAATGAGCACATCGGAGCGACATCCATTCTCATTCTTCTTCCACCGTCTGAAGGAAAAGCAGCGGGTGGCAACGCCGGTCAGCCATGGAACCCGGCATCGGGAACCTTCAGTGAGACACTGCAGGACAAGTGTCTCACTGTGGTGAAAGCGTTGAAAAAACTTCGTGGTGGCGATGCTGCACTTCTCGGCGTGAAGGGCGAGCACCTCGAGCGTGCACGTCGTGCGAATGCGTCTCTCATTGGCGCCCCTTCGCTTCCCGCCTGGCAGCGATACACGGGCGTTGTGTGGGATCACCTCGACCTTGCATCGCTCAGCACGACAGAGCGCAAACGTGCACTGTCGTCCATCGCGGTCGTGAGTGCACTGACAGGGTTGGTGATGGCAAGTGATCCACTACCCGATTACCGATTGAAGATGGGCGCTCGCCTCGAATCGACTGGCTCACTGGCTACTTGGTGGCGACCTGAAGTGACGAGTGCACTGCTTCACATTTCACAACGCCGCACCCTCATCGACCTGTTGCCACAGGAACATCGAGGTGCCATCGACTGGGACCAACTGACCGGCGCCATCAGGCTCGAGCTCGTTGCCAAAAGTGGCGGCAAGGTCGGTGGGCACAATGCGAAGGCAGCGAAAGGA
>DAIOTI010000170.1:0-4133 GCA_036752105.1 Ilumatobacteraceae bacterium
CATTCCGTCGCGCAATGAAGCGCGCGGTGCAGAACGCGCAGAAGTACGGCGCACTTGGCATCCGCGTTCAGTGCTCTGGTCGTCTCGGTGGCGCTGAAATGAGCCGCACCGAGTGGTATCGCGAAGGTCGCGTGCCGCTGCACACACTTCGTGCAGACATCGACTACGGCTTCCGCGAAGCACGCACCTCATCTGGTCGCGTTGGCGTGAAGGTGTGGCTCTACAAGGGCGACATCCTTCCGTACAAGAGCCAGAGCGACGACAAGATCACTCGCGAAGCTGCAATGGCAGTGGGTGAGACCTCGGGTTCGGCAATCGCTACAGCACCGGCAGCAACGCGCAAGGTTGTTTCATCAGCTGGACGCCCGATTGCAGATGAGCCGATCGAAGTCGCTCCTCTTATTAAGGAAGCAGATCCTGAGTTCGAGAGGCTTCTTGCAGAAGAAGAAGACATCGAGCGTCGTATCCACAATTCGCACGAGACACCGCACTTCCGCGGTCAGGAGGACTGATCACAATGTTGATGCCTCGCAAAGTAAAACACCGCAAACACCATCGCGGCCGTATGACCGGCATGTCGAAGGGTGGCAACGAGCTCGCATTTGGTGAGTACGGCATCCAGGCTCTTGAGCCAGGTTGGTTGACCGCACGCCAGATTGAAGCGGCCCGTATTGCTATGACCCGTCACATCAAGCGTGGTGGCAAGGTGTGGATCAACATCTTCCCGGACAAGCCCGTCACCAAGAAGCCTGCTGAAACCCGCATGGGTTCCGGTAAGGGCAACCCTGAATTCTGGGTTGCAGTGGTGAAGCCGGGTCGCATCCTTTTCGAACTCTCATTCCCGAATCCAGAGACCGCTCGCGAAGCGCTCGACCGTGCAGTGCAAAAGCTGCCGATCAAGGCTCGCGTAGTTACCCGCGAGGAGACGATCTGAGATGGCTCGTTCAATCGAAGAACTCCGCCAAATGGAATTGCCAGCACTTGTTGAAGAGCTTCGCAATACCAAGCAAGAAGCTCTCAACCTGCGTTTTCGCAATGCAACGGGACAGCTTGAGGACAACTCCGAAATCGGCAAAGTCCGCAAGCAGATCGCACGCATCAACACCCTGATTCGTCAGCGTGAGATTGCAGCTGCTGAAGCCGCTCAGAAAGTGAGTAAGTGATGACCGAAGAAAACCGTAACGCGCGCAAGGTGCGCGATGGCGTGGTGGTGTCCAACAAGATGGCCAAGACCGCAGTTGTCGCAGTTGTCGAGCGTGTGCGTCACCCCAAGTACGACAAGTTTGTTCTTCGTACCAAGAAGCTCTATGTGCACGACGAAGCAAACGACGTACAGCCAGGCGACAAGGTACGCGTGATGGAAACCCGTCCGATGTCAAAGCTCAAGCGTTGGCGCGTCGTGGAGATTCTGGAGCGTGCGAAATGATTCAGCAGGAGTCGCGTCTTCGCGTTGCCGACAACAGCGGCGCAAAGGAAGTCCTTGTTATCAAGGTGCTCGGTGGTACTCGCCGCCGTTATGCATCAATCGGTGACGTCTTCATCGCCACAGTCAAGGATGCAATCCCTGGCGCTGGTGTGAAGAAAGGCGAAGTTGTTCGTTGCGTAGTAGTACGCACCAAAAAAGAGAAGCGCCGTCCGGACGGGTCATACATCCGTTTCGACGAGAACGCTGCAGTGTTGATTAAAGAAGATCTCACACCACGTGGCACCCGTATTTTCGGACCCGTTGGCCGTGAGCTTCGTGACAAGAAGTTCATGCGAATCATTTCGCTGGCACCGGAGGTGCTGTGACATGAAACTGAAAACAGGCGACAGCGTCGTAGTTCTCGCAGGCAAGTACAAGGGTGCAACCGGTGAAATCACCGCTGTTTACCCCAAGGCCAACAAGGTCTTGATTGCTGGCGTGAACATCGCAAAGAAGCACCAGAAGCCGACCAACAAAGATCAAAAGGGCGGCATCATCGACAAGGACGTTCCGCTGGACGCATCCAATGTCGCGCTTCTCCACAAGGGCAAGCCAACTCGCGTTGGCTACAAGGTGAAGGCAGACGGCACCAAGGTGCGCGTTGCCAAGAAAACCGGAGATGAGATCTGATGAGCACCACAACAGCACCCCGTCTCAAGCAGAAGTACAACAGCGAAATCAAAGCTGCACTTCAGGCTGAACTCGGAATCAATAACGTGATGCGCGTGCCCACACTCGACAAGATTGTGGTGAACATGGGCGTCGGCCGTGCCACCCAGCAGCCATCGCTGCTTGAAGGCGCAGTTGCAGACCTCACCTTGATCACGGGTCAAAAGCCTGTGGTAACGAAGTCACGTACTTCGATTGCAGGATTCAAACTGCGCGAGGACCAAGCAATTGGTTGCAAGGTCACCCTTCGTGGCGATCGTATGTGGGAGTTCTTCGACCGTCTCGTGTCGATTGCAATTCCACGTATCCGTGACTTCCGTGGTCTTCCCGCACATTCGTGGGATGGCCGTGGCAACTACACCTTCGGGCTCTCTGAGCAGATCGTGTTCCCGGAAATTGATTACGACAAGATCGACGCATCACGCGGTATGGACATCACCATCGTGACCACCGCAATCAGCAACGAAGAAGGCAAAGCACTTCTCGATGCGTTCGGTTTTCCGTTCAAGCGCGGCGCCGATGCTGGCCCCGCACCGAAGAAAAAATCTGTCCGCCGCGGTCCCGCAGGCGCCAAAGGCAAGAAGTGATCGAGGAGTACCAAGTAAATGGCTAAGAAGTCTCTGATCAACAAAGCGAACAGCACACCGAAGTACAAGGTGCGTGCTTACACACGTTGCCGTCGTTGCGGTCGCGCGCGTTCAGTTTTCCGTAAGTTCGGCCTTTGCCGTTTGTGCCTGCGCGAGCTCGTGCATGCCGGCGAAGTCCCGGGCGTAACCAAGGCCAGCTGGTAGGTGATACGACATGATGACTGATCCCATCGCCGACATGCTGACCCGCATCCGTAACGCGAACGTGCAGATGCACGACAGCGTGAAGATGCCGTCTTCCAAGCAGAAGGTCGCACTCGCCAAGATCCTCCAGCAAGAGGGCTACATCGACACATTCGAAGTTGCCACCGCTGACAAGGGTCCGGGCCAAGTGCTCACAATCAAGATGAAGTACTCAGATGACCGCATCCGCACAATCTCTGGATTGCGCCGCGTATCAACACCGGGTCTTCGCGTTTACCGCAATTCCACCGCTGTACCTCGCGTACTTGGCGGTCTTGGAGTTGCTGTCCTATCCACCAGCCAGGGTCTCATGACCGACCGCGAAGCGCGCAAGCGCAAGGTCGGCGGCGAGATTCTTTGCTACGTGTGGTGATCGAGGAGTGACCAACTATGTCTCGTATCGGTAAAGCCCCAATCACTGTTCCCTCTGGTGTTGAAGTCAACATCAATGCTGGTGTTGTTTCGGTTAAAGGCCCAAAGGGTGCCCTTAGCCGCGAAATTCCAGGTGAAATCATCGTCCGCAAGGAAGAGAACACCGTGTTCGTGGAGCGTCCTGACGATTCGCGTCAGAACCGCGCACTGCATGGCCTCACCCGCACACTCGTTGCCAACATGGTCACTGGTGTGACTGATGGTTTCGTCAAGGAACTCGACATCGTCGGCGTTGGTTACCGCGCTGAAGCTCAGGGCCCAAATGCGCTGAAGCTTGCTCTCGGTTTCTCACACCCCGTAGTCGTAAAGGCTCCAGACGGTGTGACCTTCGAAGTTCCCCAGCCCACACGCATCGTGATCAAGGGCATTAACAAGGAAGTTGTCGGCCAGGTTGCTGCCAACATCCGTTCCATCCGCAAGCCCGAGCCTTACAAGGGCAAGGGTGTCCGTTACCTGGATGAGCGCGTAATGCGCAAGGCCGGCAAGACGGGCAAGAAGTAGTCGGTAGGTATCGCAATGAGCAATATGTCTGAAGTCCGTCGTACGAACCGCCAGCGTCGTCACCGTCGCGTGCGCAAGAAGATTCACGGCACAGCAGCGCGTCCGCGTCTTGCTGTTTATCGTTCCAACAAGCACCTCACTTTGCAGTTGATTGATGATGATCTTGGTCGCACCATCGCCTCTGCTTCATCAGTGGAAACCGGCGAGCGCGAAAAGGGTGGTGCAACTGTTGATGC
>DAIOTI010000171.1:0-1657 GCA_036752105.1 Ilumatobacteraceae bacterium
CATTTGTGCGGACCTCGAGACGTTAGCGACACGGCTGTGGTCGGTCGCCGATGCTCTTCCACTCTCAGCACGACCGCTGTTTGCTGCACATCTTCATTGGCCACGCCACGAAGACGACCCACTGCTCTCAGCATGGCTCGCAGTGAATTGCATCCGCGAGTGGCGCGGCGACACGCATTGGGCGGTACTCGCTGCCGAAGGCATCAGTGGAGTCGAGGCAGGTCTGCTGCACGACGCATACCTCGGTTACCCGGGTGACTGGATTCCGCGTAGCCGTGGTGCCGACGACGGTGCACTCGAGACGGCTTGGAAGCACCTTGAATATCGCGGCCTTGCAGACAATCACCGAGTGACTGATGCTGGTGTTGCGTTTCGTGAACAACTTGAGCTGCGAACGAACGAGTTGACTTCCATGGCTTGGCGCCATCTTGGTGAGTCGCACACTCGTGAGTTCATCTCGCTGATTGAGCCGGTGGGGCAACGTCTCGTTGAGCGCATCAACGCCACAGCGGGGCCCGAGTGGATGCCTGCAGCGCGCGAACGACGACCACGTTCATGACGTGTGACCACTCCCTGAGTGGTCAGCACAGTCACGGTCGAAACAACTCGCGAGTCGCACCGAGCGAGGCTACAAATTCCTCATCGACACTCACACCGAGACCAGGCGCCGTCGGAACCGCAAGTGCCGACCCCTGCAACACCCAGGGCTCGGTGATGTCACGATTGAAATAGCGCGCGCTTGCCGAAATGTCACCAGGAAGGGTGAAATTCGGAAGTGACGCAAGCGCGACATTCGCTGCGCGGCCCACCCCGGTTTCCAACATTCCCCCACACCACACCGGCACACCATGGGCCGCACACAGGTCGTGAATGTCGCGTGATGCGATCAGTCCGCCGACTCTGCCCACTTTCACATTCACCACTGAACAGGCGGCCAGTTCGAGTGCGGTGCGAGTGGCACCCAATGACACGATCGACTCGTCGAGACACACCGGCGTCGACACACGTTTCGCCATGGCAGCATGCGTCAACAAGTCATCGGGCTCGAATGGTTGTTCGATGAGCAACAGATTGAACTCATCGAGCTGAGCCAAGTGGTCGATGTCGGCTTCGCTGTATGCAGCGTTCGCATCGACCTGCAGCATCACTTCCTCGCCCACCGCTTCCCTCACACGACGCACTGGCTCGACGTCGAACCCTGGCTCAATTTTCAACTTGAGACGTGTGTAACCATCGGCCACATACCCCTGCGACACGGCGACGAGGTCATCGACAGTCGGGGTGATACCGATCGACACCCCAACGGGCACGCTCGACCTGGTACCGCCGAGATAACTCGTCAACGAGACACCGTCTGCGCGAAGTTGGGCGTCGAGCAACGCCATCTCGAATGCTGCCTTCGCACCCTTGTTTCCCACGACATTCGACACCACCCCTGCAAAGTCCTCGGCAGTGAGTGGGCCATGCGCGAATACCATCGGAATCAACCATCGCACCAGTACTTCGTAGGCGGCATCGGTGTATTCCTCGTTGTAGAACGGATCGACTCCCACCACACACTCACCCCAGCCGTCGGCGTCAGCGGTGGCAACACGTACGAGTATCACGTCACGATGATTCTGCGTGCCAAAAGACGTTCGGAATGGACACACGAGGG
>DAIOTI010000171.1:1667-4132 GCA_036752105.1 Ilumatobacteraceae bacterium
CTTCATGAGTGTGAACCTTTCACGACATACCCCGCCGGGCCGAATCCGGCGATGCTTTTCCCGCTCTCGAACACATCTCGCAAGTGTGCCCCCACCTGTAGCCGAGCTGCGCGCGCTGCCGCAGGGTCTTCTTGTCGCAGTTGGTGATAGTCCGCAGGAATGACGACCACTTCATCACCTTCGCTCGGCAGACAATCGGCTTGATCAAGCACATCGCGTTCGAGGTTCCAGCACACTTTGAACCGATCGGTACGGTCACCTGCATTGAAGTTGTCCACACGGCTTCCATAACAGTGCTCGATGAACTCGACCACCTTCACACCCAAGTGGATGAGATTGAACCGTGCATGTGTGCGCAACATCGGGTCGAAGGTCCACCGCATCTCTTTGACCCCGATGGCAAGACATTCGGCACGTTGCGCCATCTTCAATGCGAACCCCACATGTTCAGCTCGATGCTGCGCCAACACGCCGACTTGGTGCGAATGCACGTACGTGTAGCCGTCCCCCAGAGCGGGAAACCCGAGCGCAAAACCAATTGCACGACCATCACGCTCAGCCACGAGCGCAGGTGTGCCAGCCATGGCGACGGCACGGAGAAGATTCGTCGGCACCATGACGCCGCTTCCCCAGATGTCGTCACTCAGCTTCGTCACCACCTCGGCGTCGTCAGCGTCAATGATGCGTCGAACCGTCACTCGTGCGCGGTCAGCAGCTCTCGATGCGTCTGAACGCGATGATGTCACCCAGGGCGTCGTCACCCCAAAGAGGTTATTGGCCAGAACCGCTGCGCTGAATTGCGCGCTCGTCGGTACCAAGGTAGCTAGCGATCACTCGCGAGTTGTTGCGCACTTCTGCCGGTGTGCCCTCGGCAATGACAAGTCCGGTCTCGAGGCAATACATACGGTCACTGACACTCATGACGAGCGGCATGTCGTGCTCGATGATCATCACACTCGCGCCGAGTTCCTTGCTGATGCGGCGGATGAGCGGACCGAATGCCTCAGTTTCCTTCTGCGCCACGCCACCAGTCGGCTCGTCGAGAAGGATCAGCTTCGGACTCATTGCCAGGAGGCAACCGAATTCCACGATGCGACGTGTTCCGGTTGACAAGTTCGAGGCATGCTGGTCGGCATATCGACCAAGACCCAAGAAGTCGATGATCTCTGCCGCCTCGGCATTGTGTTTGCGCTCGATACCGCGATATGGCGGAATGTTGAGAAGTGCCGGGAAGTACGGGGTGCGTTCTTGTGCCTCGAGTGCGACCAGGATTGTCTCGCGCACCGTGAGGTCGGGGTACAGACGCGCGGCCTGGTAGCCGCGACCGAGCGTGCGTCCGTGTCGTTTGTGAGTGGGCAAATGTGCGATCTCGGTTCCGAACGCCTCAATCGAACCTCCGCTCGTCTTCACGAGCCCCGACACTGCATTCATGAATGTCGACTTACCGGCACCATTCGCGCCGATGAGGCCGACGATCTCGTTCTGGCCCACCGTCACCGACACACCGCCGACTGCATTCACTCCACCGAAAGTGACTCGTACGTCGTTGGCCACCAACAGTGGCACTCCGAGCGCGATGTCGATCGAATCGCGATGTGGAAGCGTGCGTGCAGCTGCTGCCACTCGCTCACGTTCCGGCGCCGGATAACGACGACCCGCCCAACCGACGATTGCGTCACGCAGCTGATAGCCCAATTGCATGAACCCACCTGGGAAGTACATGACGAGAATCAACAAACCTATTGAAGACGTCAACAAGTTGATGGTGTCGTTGTCATTGAATGCTCGGGGTAGGGCTTCAGTCCACAGCGCACCGAGAATCGGGCCGCCGACGGTACCGAGCCCGCCAATGACCGAAGTTGCCAACAAAGTGATGGACTTTTCGGCAGAGAATGCGAGTTCTGCCTGGATACTCGACACCGACGTCATGTAGATCGCGCCACCCAAGCCGGCGATGCCACCTGCAGTCGCGAAGGCAAGCAATTTCATTCGCGTCGGCGACACGGTTGTCGTTGCAGCCATGTCTTCGTTCTCGCGCACGGCGATGATGTTGCGTCCGATTCCGGTCTTTCGCAAGTGAGCCACCACGACACAAACGAGGGCGAGCACGGCGAGTGCCACGTAATAGAACTGACGCTTCTCCACCATGTCGATACCGAACAAGTTCATCTGCGCCTCAAGGTCAGGCACCTGAATCGTCGGAGTCGATTGGTTGTAGTTCAAGAAGAACGGCTGCTGCAGCAACCAGTAGCCAGTCGCGACAGCGAACCCCAGAGTGACGACTGTCAGCATCAGGCCCTGAACACGCAACGCCGGCAAACCGACAATCACCGAGAAGATGACTGCAACGACCACACCGATCAACACAGCCGGTACCCAATGCAGTGTCAAGGTTGTATCGGTGAATGGAATCGGATGACCGAGCATGAGCCCGACCATCGTCATGCCACCGATACCTGCAAATG
>DAIOTI010000172.1:0-4106 GCA_036752105.1 Ilumatobacteraceae bacterium
GTTCTGGTCTCAGCGAGTGTCTTGCGCGACCCAAGTCGTCGAAATGTCGTTCTGTTGGGTGTCGTCTCAGGTTTGGCCACATTGTCACGCGCCGAGCTCTTGCTCTGTGGCCTGTTGTGCATCGGCGTGGTTCTTCTCGTTCATCACCGCTCAGTCACCAGGGCATTGGTAGCCGGCCTGTGCATGCTCGCTGTCTTGTCACCGTGGGTGCTCTTCAATCTCTCGAGATTCGACGAGACGGTGATTCTTTCAAATGGCCTCGACATCGTGATTCCAACGGACAACTGTGCGAGCACTTACCAAGGACCCTTGGTCGCATACTGGGACATCGAATGCGCCCAAGATGCGATTGACAAAGCTGAGCAGCGATTCCCGGACGCCGACGAATCTGTCGTGAACGCCGAGATCAGGCGCATCGGCGTCGACTTCATCAAAGACAACAAGCGTCGTGCTGCCGAAGTTGCAGTGCTCAGAGAACTACGGGTTCTCGGCATCTACAAGCCGCTCCAGCAGATGCGCCTCGATCACTTTCCAGAGGGGAAAGATCGGTCGTTCGCGGTTCTGAGCTGGATGAACTATTATGCAATAATTCCACTCTCCGTTGCTGGTCTCTTTATGACCATCAGACGCCAGCGAATACTGGCGCTCATCTGCGTGGCACCGATTGCGACTGCACTGACTGCAGTGGCGATATCTGCTGGCATCACCCGCTATCGCGCCAGCGCAGATCCCATTCTCGTTATGCTCGCCGCAGTTGCGATTACGTCATCGTTTGAATTTGTTCAACGCCAATGGAAGGCACAGGCGACTAGTGACTGAGACCAAGACTTCGCTTGGGTCAACGTCTGTCGTATCACTTCGATGGCGCATCAACATGTTGATCGCCGCACTGTGCGTGCTGCTTCCACTATGGAGCTCGCCAGGGCGTGTCAGTGCAGACACCAAGAGCTACCTCTACCTTGACCCAGGTCGCCTTCTCTCCCGCGCGACATCGCTCTGGGATCCCTCCGTCGGTGCAGGCACCGTGGCCCATCAAGTTGCTGGCTACTTGTGGCCGATGGGTCCCTACTTCTGGTTGATGGAACAACTCGGGTGTGCCGATTGGGTGGCTCAGCGACTGTGGTGGTCACTCTTGGCTCTCTTTGCATCGTTCGGAATGCTGCGACTGGCTCGCGTTCTCGGCCTGTCCGAGACTGCTGCGTGTATTGCTGCCATCGCGTATGCGTTCAGTCCGTATTCGCTGCAGTACTTGGCACGACTATCTGGCCTACTCACACCATGGGCACTTCTTCCATGGATGTTGTTGTGTGTCGTACACGCGCGAGCAGGGAACACGCTTCGCTGGAGTCTCGCAATGGGAGCGCTCATAGCCACTGCCGGATCTGTGAACGTGACGGCCCTCGCCATGGTGTTTCTTGGAGTGATCACCTGGATGGTGGTCGACGTCGCCACCGGGGTAGTTCTCCTACGGCGACATGCAGCACTTCTCGCTGGCTCTCTCGCGACATCGTTGGCCTGCGGGGCGTGGTGGATTGCGGCGTTGGTGGTGCAAGGACGCTACGGCTTGCCGATCCTGCGATACACCGAAACCTACGAGACAGTGGCAAAGGCATCGACTCCCCAAGAGATACTCCGCGGACTCGGATACTGGTTTTTCTACGGAAATGACTACAGCGGCGCCTGGGTGGACGCCAGCACACGACTCATCGGCACCACGCCTCTTCTCGCATTGGGGATGCTTGTCTCGGCAGCGGCCCTCATTGCTGTGGGTCTCGCCCGCCACAGACATTCACGACACTGTGCCGCCCTATTGGTGGTTGGCCTCGCAGTGGCCGTTGGCTCGAATCCGCAGGGGGCGACCTCCCTCTACGGTCGTCTCTTCGAATCCGTGGTCAACAATGAATCCGGGTTCGCACTTCGCTCGAGCCCACGTGCAACGCCGGTGGTGCTCGTCGCGCTGGCGGTGTCACTGGGTTTCACGTGGGACCGCTACTCGCCGCTCATCACGAAGATCCGTCTTCGTGTCGCCAGACCAGTACTGCTCGGACTCATCGTTCTCTTGCTAACCGCACAGAACTATCCATGGATGACGGGACATTTGCTCACCCCGGCAATTTCTCGTGATGAAACGCTTCCTGCGTACTGGACCGACACCGCCCGTGCCATCGACGATGTCCCACACAGTGAATCCACTGTGCGACGCACCTACGAACTGCCCGGGGTTGACTTCGCCACATACACGTGGGGCGGCACCATCGACCCGGTCACGCCTGGTCTCATCGACTCTCAATACCTCGCACGAGAGTTGGTTCCCTACGGAAGCGATGCGACAGCAGACCTTCTCAATGCATTCGAATCTCGACTCCAAGAAGGTCGATTCGAACCATTTTCCCTACCGGACGTCGTATCGCTGTTCGGCGCCAACACCGTCACTTTCCGTGGCGACGTGCGCTACGACGCTTACCGAACACCGAACCCAGGTCGATTGTGGCGCGAGTTGTCGATGGCAGGGCTCGATGTCCGCCACGAGTCGCCACACGTCTCAACCAACGACGCCACCTCCATCGCGGATGCAACCTTTCTCGCCCACCCGCGAGCAACGTCGTTCCCTGCGACTGCCGTGCTGCAAGCGACCCCCCAACCCCTCGTTTCTGTGTCCCCTGTGTCTGACCACACTCGACTTGTTGGCAGCGGTGACGGCGTCATCGATGCCGTCACCGCACTCGGCAGAGATTCACTCGGCACTTTCGTCTATGACGCCACTGCAGACCTCTCTCGTGCTCCGCTCGGGACACCAGGCCGTGTCATCGTGACCGACAGCAACAGACGACAATCCCGACGTTGGTATTCGGTTGGCTCCAACCTCGGCAGAACAGAGCGTGCCGATGAGGACCATGGAGACGACCCGAGCGACAACAGATTGATGCCTTTTGTCGATGACCATGCAGTTGTTCCGAAGCCGTCCACCCAGTCTGTTTCACTGCTGGTCGGCGACATCAAGACCGTGACCGCATCGAACTACGGCCATCCCATCGTGTCGACACCTGAAGATCGACCCGAGAACGCCTTTGATGGCGATCCCTACACTTCGTGGAGAACCGGAATCATCGGGCGTTCTGTCGGGCAACACATCGATGCCACTTTCCACACCCCTGTTCGCACGTCACAAATCACTCTCGCCTGGCCACGCGTCGGCAACGTCGAGCGACGCATCACAAAAGGGCGCATCATCCTGTACACAGAAGATTCGACTGTGCAACGTTCAGTGTCGTTTTCTGTGACTGATAGGGAGACTCACACCGGCGTTCTCTTCCCAGAGACCACATTCACTCGAGTGCGTGTCATCATCGACGATGACACATTTGGAGTGCGCGACGTCTATGACGGCCTTCCAGGAACTGGAATAGCAGAAGTGACCATTCCGGGCGTCGCCAACAAAGAGTTCGTTCTTGCTCCGTCACCTGCCCGTGAAACCTCATCGATCTCGGACACCTCCTACGTTTTCTCCCGCTGGCGACTCGACGAGGCAACGCCGAATCGGAGCGACCCTGAAGTTCGACTGCTGCGAGCTTTCGACCGCACCAATGGCACAGAAGTCAATGTGTCTGGCATTCTGCGATTGAACGGCTCGGTGGACGATGCGACGCTTGTGAAAGCCACGGGCGGCCACTCCGTCACGGCAGTCTCCGACAGTCGCTTGGCCGGCAGTCCCTTCACCTCAGCCATGACCACGTTGGATGGCGACTCATCATCAGCATGGGTCACCCCACTGGACAACGCCGTCGGCTCTCGAATTCACTTCACCGGACTCGCCGCATCACCTTCTATCACCATCTCATTCCTGGACGATGCATGGCACTCACGACCCGCACAACTCGAACTGACATATCAAGATGGCACTTCAGCACTCATAGACGTGCCCGCCACAGGTGATGCAGTGACAGTCCGTCCGCCCAAAATCGCAAATGCACTCACGAGATTGACCATCACTGAAATCTCACCTCGGTACTTCCCCGACTACTTTTCTCGCAAGGAACGACAACTTCCGGTTGCCATATCCGAGGTGCGTGTCGGCGACTCACAGACCGTTGCCACCACTTTCACCC
>DAIOTI010000173.1:0-4102 GCA_036752105.1 Ilumatobacteraceae bacterium
CGGTGATTCCGAGGGCGACCGCGATCGCCGGCTGGATCACGACCGGAGCGGTGTCGCCGTCTGGTGCGGGGCGCATCCAGATTTCCCGCAGTACATTTCCGTAGTAACCGAAGGCCACCACCGAGTTCACTGCACCGATGACTGCAATGGCGTAACCCCAATTTGTCTCAGCAGACAACACGGCCTGGAACGCAGCGAACTTTCCGAACCATCCACCGAGCGGCGGAATTCCGGCGAGCGAGGCCATGAAGATGGTCATGAGCGCAGCAAGACCAGGCGCGTACGAGAACAAACCGCCATATGAAGAAATCTCACCGCTTCGCGTCTTTCGCGCGACGGCGATGACGATGGCGAACACGCCGAGGTTCGTGGCTGCGTACAACATGAGGTACACGACAATGGCGCGTAGCGCAGACTGTCCGACGGTTCCTTCGCCAGCGACTGCAAGTGGCATGAGGATGAAGCCACCTTGGCTGATGGAGGAATACGCCAACATGCGCACGATGTTCGTCTGACGAAGTGCCAGCACGTTGCCCACCGTCATGGTGAGAGCAGAAAGAATCCACATCACCGGCTGCCATACATCGCTTGCATACGGGAAAGCAACATAAAGGACCGTCACCAATGCGACGAATCCGGCCGCCTTCGATGCCACGGACAGGAACGCTGTCACTGGAGTCGGGGCACCCTCGTAAGTGTCGGGAGCCCACGTGTGGAAAGGCACCGCGGACACTTTGAAAGCGAATCCGATGATCACGAACAACACGGCGAGAGCACGGATCGATGTCATCTCGTCTGAGAGAGTCTCACCGATTTCAGTGAGAAGCGTCGAATCAGCGATGCCGTACAAGAGCGACATGCCATACAACATGATCGCCGACGCGAAAATACCGAGCAGGTAGTACTTCACGCCTGCCTCATTGCTCTTCACGTCACGCTTACGCCACGCAGCCAACATGTACGCAGGAATCGACAAGAACTCGAGTGCGACGAAGATGCTGACAAGGTCGCGGCTCGACGCCATCATCACCATGCCCAGAATGCTGGTGAGCACCAAGAACCAGTATTCACCCTGGTAGTAGTCACCTTCGCGTAAATAGTCGGTGGAGATGAGGACGACCACGTAGCCCGCGAGGATGAAAAGTCCCTTGATGACAAGACTGAACTCGTCGACCACATAACGACCATCGAACAGCTCTCGCATCGTGTTGTCACTCAGCGCCAGTGTGACGACCGGGATGAACGCCCCTAGCAATGAAAAACTTGCAAGCGGAGCCACCAACCACTTGTTCGCCTCACTGGTGAACAGATCGACGAGCAACACGACGACGATGCCAGCCGCCAGCACGATTTCTGGTGCAAGGGCGTGGTAGTCGATGGTCGGACTCACCCAGTCGCTCTCAGCGACCATGGACAGGAGCGTTGAATGCACCGGTCAGCCTCCGAACACCGCGAGGGTGGCTTTGACTGCAGGGTCGAGCACATCGAACATGAGCTGGGGATATACACCGAACACCACGATGCTGATGAGCAGTGGCGTCCAGGCGATCCACTCGAACTTCGTGACGTCATGAATGTCATCGTGGCCATCCCCGTGACCATGATCATGACCGCTGAACTCGGCGCTTGGTTCACCGAACGCAGTGCGTTGGTACAACCAGAGCAGGTAACCGGCGGCAAAGACCGTGCCGATTGCTGCAATCACCATGAAAGTTCGGAAGGTTTCTTCCGGAAGTCCTTCAGCGGGGCTGTATGCAGACAAGATCGCAGGGAACTCGCCCCAGAAACCAGCGAGACCGGGCAAGCCGAGTGACGCCATCGCACAGAATCCCATGATCCAACCAAGACGAGGCACCTGCTTCAACATTCCGGAGAGACGCTTGATCTCGAGCGTGTGATAACGCTCTTTCACGCTTCCGGCGACGAAGAACAACATGCCGGTGATGAGACCGTGTGCCACCATTCCGAAGAGTGCAGCGTTGAAACCAAATGGTGTCAGCGTCGAGATGCCGAGCATGACAAAGCCCATGTGCGCGACCGAAGAGAATGCAATCAGGCGCTTCATGTCGGTCTGAGCAAGACACCCAAGGGCGCCGTAGATGATTCCGATGACAGCGAGCAACCCGATCCACGGGGCCCACTCTTTTGCTGCTTCTGGCAGCACTGGAATGGCGATGCGGATGAAACCGTAGGTTCCGAGCTTCAACAAGATGGCCGCCAAGATGACCGACCCCTGCGTGGGTGCCTGCGTGTGAGCATCGGGCAGCCACGTGTGGAACGGGAACATCGGTACTTTCACCGCAAACCCGATGAACATTCCGGCAAAGATCCAGATTTGTGTGTTTCGCGCGATCGACGCACCATTTTCGACGAGGTACGGAATAGCGAAGCTTTCTGCGCCTGTCTTGAAGAAAAGTGCGAGGAATGCGACGAGCATCAGGGCGGAACCGAACATGGTGTACAAGAAGAACTTGAGCGAGGCGTACTGACGCTGCTCACCACCCCACACACCGATCATGAAGTACATCGGCAAGAGCACCACTTCGAAGAACACGAAGAAGAGCACGAGATCTTGGGCAATGAATGTTCCCGCCATACCTGTCTGCAGGATGAGCATGAGAATGAGGAACGCCTTCGGATTGCCTGGGTTCGGAATGTGGTCCCAGCTGTAGATCATCACCAACACGGTGACGACCATCGAGAGGAAGTACATCGGCAAGCTGATGCCATCGAGACCGATGAGATACGAGCTCTTGATGATCGAGATCCACTCGGCGTCTGCCACGAACTGCAACTTCTCGGCTTGGCCGTAGTCGAACAGCACGAGCGTCCATACGCCAACTGCCAACGTCGCGACCGCTGTCGCGAGCGCCACTGTCTTGTGGGCCACTTCATCTGCTTTCGGGATGAAGAGCATGATGAGGACACCGACCATCGGCAGGAATGTGCCGATCGTTAGTACCCAGTTGTTGTCACGCAGGAGTTCCATGTCTTCCAGCTCCCTCAGGTGTTGATGATGACGAGTACGAGAGCGCCGATGGCGGCAGCGCCGAACAACAACGCCCCATACTGATTGACTTTTC
Organism: Ilumatobacteraceae bacterium; assembly: GCA_036752105.1. Classification (GTDB taxonomy): domain Bacteria; phylum Actinomycetota; class Acidimicrobiia; order Acidimicrobiales; family Ilumatobacteraceae; genus UBA2093. Next base: position 3,084 of record DAIOTI010000173.1, read on the forward strand.
CGGACTGAACAGGCCGCAATGCAGACCCTGCCCCTTGGGCCGCGGCCCCCGAGCTGTTGACTGCGCCATCGACCACGCGCTGGTCGATGTTGCGATACACCCAACCCGCCGACACGCGAGCAACGATGCCGGCACCATTGACTGCGCCGTCGAGCACCTTCTGATTGATCCAGTAGGCACCGCGAGAGATGGGATATGCGATTGCTTTGACGATGACGTTTTCGTACAACGCATCGAGGTAGTACTTGTTGGCAAGAAGGTTGTAGCCCGCGCCGAGCAACTTGTTGCGCTTGGTGAGGCCCACAAGAGCCTTGTTCTTGCGCTCATACAACTGCATCGACAAGAACCAGCTGATGAGAATGCCCGCGAACACGATGATGAGCGACAACGCGGCCTTCGACCACTTGAATTTTGCATGATTCAACTGGGGTGCGACACAGACCCCGTCTTTCGGAGTTTCAGACCCGCATGGCGAGGAATGGTGCCCCTCTTCTGACTCTTCTGCGGCGGGAAGCACACGAACCTCGCCGGGTCCGCCGTGTGCAACCAATGCGACGCTGGTGACATCGACCACTTCTGCACGTGGCTCCACCCAGACCTTCAACTTCTCCCACTTCTCGCCAAATGGTGTGGCGTTCAAGAAGCCCGAACCGATGGCGAGTACCGCAAGGATGATGAGCGGCGCGGTGATCAACTTGCCGCTCTCTCGTGGTCCGTGTGATGCGCCGTGTGATGAGTGATCGTCGTGACCATGCGCGTCATGGGCGTGCGCATCATGGTCATGGTCGTCGTGGGTTGCGTGAGTGTCGTGCGAACCGTGAGCATCGTCGTGATGTTCGCCCGCAGACGCGCCGCGTGGCGTGCCGAAGAAGGTGAGATAGGTGGCCCGGGTCATGTAGGCCGCTGTCAGGAACGCTCCGACGAGTCCCACGATCATGAACAGGTTGTAACCGTTGTGCCCGACGTTGTCGATGATCTCGTCCTTCGAGAAGAAGCCGGAGAACGGGAACACTCCACAC
>DAIOTI010000174.1:0-4087 GCA_036752105.1 Ilumatobacteraceae bacterium
CTGTCGGGCAGCGTCGTGGTCTCAACCTCGGCGGTGGAGACAAGCGATATGTGGTCGATGTTGACGTTGCGACGCGACGAGTAGTCGTTGGTGGCGAGGACGATCTTCTCGCGAACACGACTCTCGTGGGGCAATTATGTTGGCCACACACCACCGACAAGCCCGCATCGGCGCGTCAGGTTTTGGTTCAGGGAAGCGCCCACGGTGCAAGGCATGAAGCCACGATTGAGCCCACTGCTGACGACGACGTCACCATCGTGTGGAAGCGCCCGCAGCGTCGAATCGCACCTGGTCAAACAGTCGTCTTCTATGACCTTGCAGACACCCATGTTTTAGGTGGAGGAATCGTCACTTCGTAACTGCTGTAGTCGCTTCATCGAGACGACGCGGAGCAATGGCAAATGACGACACATGAAGAGCCTCGGTCGTGCCGAGCATCCGCTTGGTGAGTGGTGCGAGCACCACTTTGTCCGGTGAGGCCAGTGACAAGACGAGTCGTCGCCCGATGACGCCACCGGTGAGGTCGGCCTCCTCGCTTGGTGAGGCAGTCGGTGTTGCCCGAATGAGATTGGATCGACGCACCATGAACGTCTCGGCGAGCACAAGATGATCGTGGACGACGACGCCAGCGGGAACGATCACCAGCCATCGCCGTGCAAGCTGATGCAGATGTCGTGGCACTTTGAACGTGGCTGCGACAGCAAGAAGTGTGATGATGGATCCTGGTACATATGAGCGTGCGGCTATGAGCAATGGCCCAGCAACAATCGCCGCGGTGTAAGTGAGTTGCACGACAAAGGCCGGTGCCATGTAGGGAAGTGGTGTGCGAAGTGGGAACCGCGCCTCGTCGCCATAAGCAGACGCCTGCACCATCGTTTGTGCGACTCGCGAACTTGAGATGAGTGCAGTGACACCAGCGACGGCAATGATGGCGACCGTGAGTGCGATTGTGTCTTGCCCGTCTCCGTAAGCGTGTCGAGACTGGGAAGCCACGAGCACCATCAGCGGGATGGTCGTCAAACGTGAAGCGGTGAGCCCGACCGGAGTGAGTGCAATCGAAGACGACAGTCCGATTGCCCCGAGCACCCAACCACCGACGATGAGCACCGCATTGACCGGAGTCGAATGGTGAGCGGCAACATGCCATGGCGAGGCGAAGAGAAGGACGACCCATGAGGCGCGCAACATCCACACCAGGCGAGTCGATGTCTTGTCCACCCCCCTAGTGTGCTCCGCATAGGCGCCTGAACTCCATTCTCAATAAAGTCAGAATCACCGATGGAAGTCGTCGGCTAGCCAGTTCGACCACGTGAGGGAAAGGGGTTGGTGTTGGCTCCACAGCAACACGTCGCCTCCTCTCGCGTCAGGGCAATTGGCCAGGGAGTGTCGGCGTTCGACGTCATTTCAGCATTCTCGACTATGGGGGTCGGCAGTCTTCCGCATCGTGATGCCGAAGCGGCTGCGGAATTCGCGTGGACATCTTCGACCATTCCCACTTTGCCCTCACTTCCGCGAAGATCGCCCGCCGAAGGAATGATCGCCCAAGCGCTCATCGGTATAGAGGGCGTGACCGTCGGTCAATACGGCGGCATCGCCGTGGATGCCCATGTTCTCGAGCGTGACGTTCCGACACTCGTCGACCTCGCTGCCGATGCCTTCGCCGGATATCGCGCCTTTTTCGAAGCAGCGCGGCGAGAGCCAGTGCGGGTGGCCACCCCGTTGCTGAAGTGGCAGTGCGTCGGGCCCTTGACGCTCGCGCTCGCGCTCCGCAGAAGCGGCCTTGCGTCTGAAACTGCAATTTCACTGGCGCTACGTGCCGTACGCGCACACGTTCGAGCAGTGCAGAATCATCTAGAAGAAGTTTTTCCTGTCGCACGGCAACTTGTGGTGCTCGATGAGCCGTCACTCAACTCACACCTCTTCGATAGCTCTGAGATGTCGTCTGACATGGTCGTCGATCTTCTGAGTGGCGCTTTGGCGGCCATCGGCAATGAGCACCTCTCTGGAGTTCATTGTTGTGGTGATGTCGATTGGCCTGTGCTCATGTCGATTGGGTCAGATGTCATATCGGTTCCCGTGCCGACGGGAAAGAGCCTCGACGACATGTCGACCTATTCAAGTCGCATCTCGGACATGTTGCAGCGCGGTGGCATGATCGCATGGGGCGTCATTCGCACCGATGGTCCGATTGCGCAGACCCCTGAGCGCGCATGGCAACGACTCACAGACGCCTGGTCACAACTATGTGCAAGCGGAGTAGACAGAGGCTTGCTAGCAACCCACAGTTTTTTCAGCCCTGCATGCGGACTAGGAACTCATACCGACGGGGTCGCGAGACATGTGATGGGTCTTCTTGCCGAGGTGGCGACGCGAGCAACACGAACGGAGTCCAGTTCGTTTGCCACACCTGGCTTCTAAGGTGGACAACTGATGGCTACGAAGAAGAGAGCGACAACGACAGCAAAGGTGCTCGCAGACGGCCACACGACCCCCGAGAATCGAGCCGTCGAGCTTCGCGCACTTATTCGCCATCACAACGACCGCTACTACGCAGAAGACGCTCCAGAAGTGAGTGATGCCGAGTACGACTCACTCGTCAAAGAACTCGCTCAACTCGAGGCTGATCATCCACATCTAGCGACATCCGATTCACCGACGTCGGTCGTTGGTGGCGGATCGTTCACCACATTTGCGCCTGTTGCCCACGCCGTTCCCATGACGAGTCTCGACAATGCGATGGACACCGATGAGTTACATGCGTGGGGCGAACGTGTCGCAAAAGGTCTCGACGGCGACGCTTGCACGTTTGTCTGCGAATTGAAGATCGATGGTCTCGCAATCAGTATCCGTTATGAAAATGGTGTGCTGGTGCAAGCTGCCACGCGAGGTGACGGAAAAGTAGGTGAAGACGTCACCGCCAATGTCGCAACAATCGACACTCTGCCGAAGAAACTCGTCGGAACTGCAAAGACGCCAGTGCCCGAGGTGCTCGAGGTTCGCGGCGAGGTGTACATGTCCATCGAAGCGTTTCAGCGGCTTCGCGCCGAAAAGGAAGCCGAGAACGTTCGACGAGCCTCCGACGGTCGTGGCCCACTCTCAGTTCCGGTCAACCCCCGTAACGCAGGTGCAGGAAGTCTTCGTCAGAAAGATTCGCGTGTCACTGCTGAGCGCGATCTCAGCCTGTGGTGCTACCAACTCGGTGAGGTGCGCGGCGGACCAGAGTTCACTCACCATCACGACACGCTCGATTACTTGAAGAAACTCGGGTTTCCCGTCAATCCTGAGATTCGTGCAGTTGCTTCTCTTGCCGAGGTCTATTCATTCTGCGACGAATGGAAAGAGCATCGTCATGAATTGCCCTACGACATCGACGGCGTGGTGGTGAAGGTCGACGACTTGCGACAGCGAGAAACGCTCGGCTTCACGTCCCGTGCTCCACGGTGGGCGATCGCTTTCAAGTTTCCGCCTGAAGAGCGCAACACGGTGCTGAGAGACATCCAAGTGTCCATCGGTCGAACTGGTCGTGCGACACCTTTCGCAGTGTTGGAGCCGGTCTTCGTCGGCGGATCCACGGTGAGCATGGCGACCCTTCACAACCGTGATCAAGTCGCGTTGAAAGACGTGCGTCCTGGCGACACGGTCGTGGTGCGCAAAGCAGGAGATGTCATCCCGGAAGTGGTGGGGCCCGTGTTGTCGCTGCGACCGAAGAAGTCGAAGCCATGGGTGTTTCCAGAGACGTGTCCATGTTCGCTGAGGAGCACCTTGGTGAAGCCTGATGACCAAGCCGACACTCGTTGTGTCGAGCCCTCGTGTCCCTTCCAGCGTGACCAACGCATCATCCACTTCGCATCGCGTGGAGGAATGGACATCGAAGGACTCGGTGAACGAACAGTATTCGCACTTTCTGATGCCGGTTATGTCTCAGACGTCGGTGACTTGTACTCCCTGACTGTTGATCAGTTGATGCAGCTCGAAGGGTTTGCTGACGTCAGTGCAAGGAATCTTGTCGAGTCAATCTCCTCATCGCGCACGCGACCCCTTCCGAAGTTGCTCACAGCGCTCGGCATCAAGCACCTTGGTCCAGCAG
>DAIOTI010000175.1:0-4076 GCA_036752105.1 Ilumatobacteraceae bacterium
TGGACCAAGTGATGTGCACACGTCTTCTCCGAGAGACATTCGAACTTGGTTGAGCCGTTTGTCGCTGAACGAACCCACGCAGACACGGTCGAGAACATTTGTGCGTCGAAGAAGGCCGATCAACGGCTCTACGACCGAATCCGATTTGCAGTCGATGTTGATCCGCACTGACGGCCATGTCGAAAGAATCTCTTCAAGAAGTGGAATGCGATGTGTGCCGTCCACTCGAATGTTCCTAAGTTCGGACCACGTGAGATTCTCGATACGAGCGGCTACTCCACACGTACGACTGAGATCTTCATCATGAAAGGCAACGACCGCACCGTCGGCTGTGAGGTGCACATCAGTCTCTAGGTAGGCATAACCAAGGTCGACCGCATCTTGAAATGCCGCCATCGTGTTCTCGGCGGCTGTACCCGTGCCTCCACGATGAGCGAAGGCATGGAAGTGAGGCCAGTCGAGATACGGGTGCGACGCCATGTGTGGGTCAGATCTTTCGACCAGCTGCAGCCCAGTATTCGTCTTTCAAGAGGCGCTTGTACAGCTTCCCCGTCGGATGACGAGGAAGCTCGGCACGGAAGTCGACACTTCGTGGACATTTCACATCGGCCAACTTGCTGCGACAGAACGCAATCAACTCCGATGCAAATTGTCGGGATTCCTCGTCCGACGTCGGCATGTCGACTGGTTGGATGACTGCCTTGACTTCTTCGCCAAAATCATCATTGGGTACTCCGAATACGGCGACGTCTACGACTTTGGGATGCTGGATGAGAACGTTCTCTGCTTCTTGGGGATAGATGTTCACTCCGCCCGAGATGATCATGAATGCCTTGCGATCAGTCAGGTAAAGGAAATTGTCTCCGTCGAGGTAGCCGACATCGCCGAGCGTCGACCAGCCGCGCCCTTTCGGATCGCGCGATTTCTTCGTCTTCTCCGAATCGTTGTGATATTCGAACGGCGCTGCGCCTTCGAAGTACACAGTTCCTGATTCTCCGGTCGGGAGTTCGTTTCCTTCGTCGTCGCAGATGTGTACGGCGCCCTGTATGGCGGTGCCGACAGTGCCGGGGTGAGCCAACCACTGGTCAGAGTTGCAGTACACAAATCCATTTGCTTCTGACCCCGCGTAGTACTCGTGAATGATCGGGCCCCACCAGTCGATCATCTGCTTCTTGGTCTCCACCGGACATGGTGCCGCCGAGTGAATGGCGCTGGTGAGAGATGAGATGTCATATCGACGACGTGTGTCGGGCGGGAGCTTCAGCATTCGTACGAACATCGTGGGAACTACTTGGGTATGTGTCGCCTTGTATTTCTCGACCGATGACAAGAACATCTCGGCGTCGAAATGTTGCATGATGACAGTCGTTCCACCCATCGCTGTCACAGAGATGTTGAATCGCAGAGGAGCCGCGTGATACAGAGGCGCAGGCGAGAGATAAACCATGTCGGATGTAAAACCAAACAGGAATTGTCCGACAAGTGTCAATCCGAGGAATTCTTCGATGGGGGCGCCTTCCAGATCACGGCTGATGCCCTTGGGCATTCCAGTGGTACCGCTCGAATAGAGCATGTCCTGCCCGCTGACCATTGCGGGGAGTGGAGTCGTGGAAGCCCCGTCGACGACTGCTTCGTAACTGTCGTATCCAGGAACTGTTCCGTCGATCATGAGGCGAAGCGTCACCCCAGGTGTGCCATCGATGATCTCGGTCGCCTGCTCTGCCTTGTACTTGGAAGTGATGAACGCTTTCGCCCCGCAGTCATTGATGATGTACTCGAGCTCGTCTTTTGTGAGGCGACTCGAACACGCGGTATAGATCAATCCGGCGTAATGACAACCCCAGGTCACTTCAAGAAAGCGCCGGTGGTTCTCCATGCAATAGGCGACATGATCGCCGACTTTCAGGCCAGATGACCTGAGGACATTGCTGAGTCGTACAGCAGCTTCGTGAAGTTCCTTGTAGGTGATGACTTCACCGGTCTCAGCGATGATGACGGCGGGCTTATCGGGGTGGGTCGCTGCGTGGTCTGCGGGATACATGGAGCGAAAGTTATACGACGGTACGGTTTCCATGTGGAGCCGATGAGCGTGTTTCGGGCGTTGGTAGGGGGAGAAGGTTCCCAGCGCCAGCTGTCGGCGCTCGAAAGTGTCGAGTTGACGATCGATCTGCTGGTGTGCATCGAGGCGCACTGTCGGCCGCGAGGAGAGTGGCGCGGGGTCAAAGGGGCTCTCGCCGCTCTGGCTGATGAGTGCACGTCGGCGGGAGCTGACACCGATAGCAATGATGTTCTCCGATGGCTCTTTGTGAACGCCGAGTTCGAGGGTAACCGTGAAAGGTACAGGGCCTCATCTAACTCGATGCTCTCGGAGGTGTTGCGCACACGTCGCGGTATTCCGATCAGTCTGTGCGTGGTCGCACAATCAGTGTTGGCCAGTCTTGGTTTTGAAGCCCAGCTGATCGGCCTTCCGGGACATGTGGTGCTCGGTGTGGGTGACTTTTCTGAGCAGATGTATGTCGATTGCTTCAACTCTGGACGACGGCTCAGTCGAGAGCAGTGTGTCGCGATGGCTGCCGTGGCGGGGGCGGCAGTCAATGCGGAGCAGCACTTGAAACCGATGCCACCGGCACTGGTGGCACTGCGCACCCTGAACAATCTGGTGAACTCTTTCGAGAGTGAGCGTGATGCTGCAGGTCTGGCCCGCACTGCCGCGTTGCGTTTGACGATTCCACTTCTGGCACCAGACGACGTTCGATCGACGCTGGCATTGTTGGCGCACACCAACTGAAGTCTGGCTCTACGAGTACTACTGTCGCACCAACACCCATGTGAACTCGCAAGGAGAGACAATGGCAACGACTCACATAAAGAGTGCACCTTCGACCGAAGAGTCGATGATCAATGGCCTGATTGATGAACTCCTCGTGCAACACTCTCCCTCAAAAGTGTCACCGAGAGAATTTCTGGGAGCACAGTACGACGCAGGGCTTGCTTGGGTTCATTTCCCCGTTGGTTTCGGTGGGTTGGGTCTCTCGCCGAAACACCAACGTTTGATCAATGAACGACTTTTCGCTGCCGGTGCTCCCAATCCGCAAGCACGCAACCCGATCGGTCATGGAATGTGTGCGCCGACGGTCGTCGAATGGGGAAGCGATGCTCAACGAGCGCGCTATCTGCGTCCGTTGTTCACGGGTGAAGAGGTGTGGTGTCAGTTGTTCTCCGAGCCGGGCTCGGGCTCGGACTTTGCAGGTTTGTCCGCGCGCGGTGTGAAGGACGGGGACGAGTGGATCTGCAACGGGCAGAAGGTGTGGACCACGCTTGCCCATTTGGCAAAGTGGGGCCTGCTCGTTGTCCGCACCGACACTGAAGCTGTCAAGCACGCCGGACTCACCGCATTCGTGGTGGACATGGAGGCCCCTGGCGTGGAGGTTCGACCGTTGCGACAGATGACAGGTGAAGCAGAATTCAACGAGGTGTATTTCACGGATGTGCGAATCGCCGAAGAAGAGATGCTCGGTAAACCAGGCGACGGTTGGAGAGTCAGTCTCACCACCTTGATGAACGAACGCGTGTCTATCGGTGGCACCACACCACCGCGAGGCTCAGGTCCCATCGGGCAAGCAGTGAAGAAGTGGCATGAGCTGTCGAGCGATGCTCACACCGTGGTCAAGCGCGATGAGCTTTCCAGACTCTGGATACGCGCCGAGGTGTTGCGACTCACGAACATCCGTGCCTCGCAAATGCGTAAGGCAGGTGTACCGGGCCCCGAAGGTTCGATCGGAAAGATGGCGAGCGCTGACCTGAACAAGGACATCTATGAATTCGTCGTCGACATGCTGGGCCTGGACGGTCAGTTGTACGGCAGCTATGAAATGATTCGCCCAGAGATGGCGATGGGTTTTGACTCGTTCCAGAAAGCTTTCCTGCGTGCTCGCGCTAACTCGATTGAAGGCGGAACGACAGAAGTGATGAAGAACATTCTCGGTGAGCGGGTACTCGGTTTGCCTGGCGATGTTCGAGTCGACCGTGAAGTGCCATGGAGTCAGGTGCCTCGAAACTGACACGACCTGTTCGAG
>DAIOTI010000176.1:0-4056 GCA_036752105.1 Ilumatobacteraceae bacterium
CTTGACGCTTGTCCTCTTTGCGACGGCCTTTAGCGAGTGCCAATTCGACTTTCACCTTGCCTTCGACCAATTTCAATGAGAGGGGTACGAGTGCAAGGCGCTCACGCTTCACGCGGTCAGACAGACGGTCAATCTCGTCACGATGAAGGAGTAACTTTCGTGACCGGTCGGGGTCGTGTGCGCCGACGCCGGTGGCGAACTGATATGGCGCAATGTGCACACCGTCTAGCCACACCTCTCCGTCCAAGATGCGGGCATAGGCATCGACGAGCTGCACCTGCCCCCCTCGCAGGCTCTTCACTTCGCTTCCGAGCAGCACAATGCCCGCCTCGACCACATCCAAGATGGTGTAGTCGTGGCGCGCCTTGCGGTTGCTCGCGAGCACGGAGTTGACCTTCTTACCCATAGGGGTTCCTCAGGGTATCTGTAGCCTTCGACAGCAATGTCCGAGGTCATCATTCCTGGCGCTGCCGTTCGTGCGATGTATGCGCATGCGTACACGTGTTACCCGATGGAGATGTGCGGTCTGTTGCTTGGTTCGTTGGCTGCCGGTCGCATCGAGCGTTTTGTGCCGATGCGCAATGTCGCAGAAAGCGCCAAGCTCTACACCCTTGACCCAAAGGAACATCTGAAGGTCGAACTGGCTGCGGAGGCAGAAGGGCTCGATGTGGTGGGGGTGGCGCACAGTCACACTCATTCAGAGGCATATCCGAGCCCCACCGACGTGGCGCAGGCCCCCGATCCCGGCTGGCACTATGTCATCGTCACCTTGAAAGATCCGGCCCCCGTCGCCCGGAGTTTTCGCATAGTGGGGGACCAGATCTCCGAGGAAATAATCCGACCCGCCTGAGCGTTGTCCCTGGGGAAGCATTACAATTCCGACCAGATTCGTCGGGTTTAATGAGGAGCTCAGCATGACACTTGCAGATGTGAACCGCCGCCGCGGTTCGGTGTTCGTGCATCAGAGCGCCCTCGATCTCATCGGCAACACGCCCATGGTCGACGTGTCGAACTTGTCACCAAATCCGAATGTGCGCATCGTCGCCAAACTTGAATCACAAAATCCGTTCGGCTCGGTCAAAGATCGCATCGCCAAGTCGATGATTGAAGATGCCGAGCGTGAGGGTCGTCTCGTTCCTGGCCAGCGCATCATCGAGCCGTCGTCGGGAAACACCGGCATCGCACTCGCAGCAATCGCGAAGATGAAGGGATATCCCATCACCATTCTCATGCCGACATCCGTCAGCATCGAACGTCGTCAGATGCTCGAAGTGTTCGGCGCCGACATCATCCTCACTCCCGGGGAAGAAGGCTCGAACGGTGCGGTGCGTCGCGCCACTGAGATGGCTGCACAGCATCCAGAGTGGTGTTTCCTCTACCAATACGCCAATGACGCAAACCCGCGTGCGCATTACGAGACCACTGGCCCGGAGATTTATCGCGACTGCCCCGAGATCACGCACTTTGTCGCCGGCCTCGGCACGAGCGGAACACTCATGGGAACGGGGAAGTATCTGAAGGAGCAGAACCCCGACATCAAGATCGTCGCCGTCGAACCACCGCTCGGTGAGCGCGTCGAGGGTCTGCGAAACTTGGACGACGGCTATATCCCGCCGGTGTTCGAACATTGGAACGGACGCGAGTTGCTCGACCGCAAGCGCGTCGTGCGTCCGCGTGAGTCTCTCGAGATGACACGACGTCTGGTCACCGAGTGCGGCATCTTCGCCGGAATTTCATCGGGAGCTTCGCTTGCCGGTGCATTGAAAGTCGCGAGTGAGATCGACGAGGGAACAATCGTGTTCATCGTGTGCGACGGCGGCTGGAAGTACCTGTCGACTGGCGCGTACACCGACGACCTCGACGCTGCCGAAGCTGCCGCCGAGAAGATCATCTACTTCTGATCCGCCCTCGTTCTGAGTAGTCGCCATCGTGGCGAGTGCCCACTCATGCGAGTGCGACCACGCCTAGCCTTGGCGATATGACCGCCGATGCCGAACGCCCGATCGGCATGTTCGACTCTGGCTTCGGAGGGCTGACGGTGGCTCGAGCTGTCATCGACCTATTGCCCGCTGAGGACCTGGTTTATATCGGTGACACTGCTCGGTACCCCTACGGACCAAAACCCGCTGACGAAGTGAGACGCTATGCACGCGAGATCGCGCAGAGTCTTGTCGAAGACTTCAATGTGAAGGCCGTAGTGATTGCGTGCAACACCGCTGCAGCTGCTGCTTTCGATGACTTGTCGCGCGAACTGCCAGTACCGGTACTCAGTGTGGTTGAACCCGGCGTCAGATCATTGTCCCTTGCCACACGAAACGGCCATGTCGGCGTCATCGGTACTGTCGGCACTATCGGATCTGGTGCGTATCAACGTGCACTCGCTGCACTCGGTGCCGATGTTCGATTGACAGCCGCGGCGTGCCCAGGTTTTGTGGAATTCGTCGAACGCGGTCAGACCTCAGGTGATGAAGTGATGCTGTTGGCTGAGCGTCTCTTGGCTCCGGTGCGCGATGCAGGGGTCGATGCGCTGCTGCTCGGTTGTACTCATTATCCGTATCTCTCTCGCATCATCTCTGAAGTGATGGGCCCCGACGTCGTACTAGTGAGCAGCGCGGACGAGACTGCATTCGAACTTCGGCGTATGTTGGGAGCCGCGCACCTGCGTCGCGGTCACGCGCACACGGGTCATCATCAGTTCTATTCATCCGGCGATGTGGCATGGTTTGCAGACCTAGGACGTCGCCTGCTTGGTCCGGAGTTGGAACAAGCGCAACACTGGCATGGACCTCAAGCAAACGGGAGCAAGTAGCAATGGCACGACCAGACGGACGATCACACGACGAACTACGTCGCATCACCTTCGAACGGGATTACACCGAGATGTCGGCAGGAAGTGTGCTCGTGTCATTTGGTCGCACGCGTGTGCTGTGCACCGCTTCTGTCGACGAAGATGTGCCGCGTTGGATGAAGGGAAGCGGCAAAGGTTGGGTCACTGCTGAGTATTCGATGTTGCCCGGCTCATCGCCTGAGCGAGTCGACCGTGAGGCAGCCAAAGGCAAGCAAAGTGGTCGCACCGTCGAGATTCAACGGCTCATCGGGCGTTCATTGCGGGCAGCGTGCGACATGACGCTGCTGGGCGAGCGACAAGTAGTGGTCGACTGCGACGTGTTGCAGGCAGATGGTGGAACTCGTACCGCGAGCATCTGCGGTGGCTTTCTTGCATTGCACGACGCGTTGACACGCCTCTTGCAACAAGGTTCCATAAAGAATCATCCACTGCATTCGCAGTGTGCAGCGATCTCGGTTGGCGTGCACTCGGGAACACCGGTGCTCGATCTTCCGTACATCGAAGACAGCAGTGCCGAAGTCGACATGAATGTGGTGATGCTGAGGCCTCGAGATGGGGGTGAAGCGCGTTTCGTCGAAGTACAAGGGACTGCCGAGGGGCTCGCATTCACTCGTGGCGAACTCGACTCATTGCTCGAATTGGCGAATGGTGGCCTGAATCGCATTTTTGACTTGCAGTCTGAATTGTTGTCGGTTGCTCCACCGCCACGACCTCTCGGACGCTGATTCTTCAACATCGGTCGCAATGATTGACATTGTCTGTGCGACGGCGAATGCGCACAAGGTGGCCGAAATGGAGACTCTGCTCGGCGGGTTGGTGCGCCTCGTGCCGCGCCCTGCAACTTTGGGAGAGGTCGACGAAACAAGCGACACGCTCGAAGGCAATGCTCTGCTGAAGGCTCGTGCAGTTTGTGCACACACCGGATGTGCAGCGCTCGCAGATGACACCGGACTTGAAGTCAGTGCGCTTGACGGGCGACCAGGTGTGCGCAGCGCCCGATACGCCGGGGCCGATGCCGATGATGGACAGAATCGACAGAAGTTGCTGGCAGAGCTTCGTGAGGTGACGGTGCGCTCAGCTCGTTTTCGGACAGTGCTCGCACTTGTGCATCCGGACGGACACGAGCAGCTGGTCGAAGGTGTCTGCGAGCGAGAGATAGCGACCCACGAGCGCGGCACGACCGGTTTTGGATATGACAGCGTGTTCAT
>DAIOTI010000177.1:0-4053 GCA_036752105.1 Ilumatobacteraceae bacterium
GCCTTCGAGCATGGCGCGCTTGCCAGAGGCGACCATCACATGCTCGCCGTCCAAGTTGCGGGCGTACTTGCGCTCGAACGCGGCCTTCATGGGACGCACATCGCGCAACACGTCAGAGATCGACTCGATGTGCTTGCCCTGCTCGAGCACGCCGGCGCGAGACGCAGCGACATAGGCGTCGTCGGGGAACACGTCCCAGGTGCCCCACACGATGTCCTCGAGACCGGCGAGCGGCACGAAGTCACGAATGAGCGGGCTGCGATCCTCGGTGCGCTTGCCGAGGCGGATGGTGCCCATCTGGGCGAGCGAGCCGATGGGAAGAGCCATGCCCCGCTTGGCCAGCTCGACGCCAGCAATAAGGGTGGTGGACACGGCACCGAGGCCGACGACCAGGACGCCGAGTTTGCCGTCGGCTGGGGCGATGTTGCGCGGGGAAGTCACGTGAGCAGGCTAGGCGCAAATTGGGGGTTGCGAAGCGATTCCCACTGGTGGCAGACTTCATGGCGATGACCGCCCAGGTTTCACTCTCATCACTCGTAGTAGTAATCGTGTAGCGCGCCGGCTTCTGCCGTGCGCGCTCAAAACCTCCCAGTCGGGAGGTTTTTTCATTTATTGCCCACGAATTTCCCCGAATCCACCCCAGACTTCACAGCCCACCCGAGGAGACACAACATGTCAGGAAAAGAGACACTCACCGGAGCCCAAGCCTTGATCCGAGCGCTCGAGAAAGAGAGCGTCGAGGTCATGTTCGGCTTGCCCGGAGGTTGCATCCTGCCGGCCTACGACCCGTTGCTCACATCGAGCATCCGCCACATTCTCGTGCGCCACGAACAAGGCGCCGGTCACATGGCCGAGGGCTACGCACACGTCACCGGTCGCCCTGGCGTTGCCATGGTCACCAGTGGACCAGCAGCTACGAACATGGTCACCCCGTTGTGTGACGCATACATGGACTCCATTCCAATGGTGTGCATCACTGGTCAAGTGTCGACCACTGCAATCGGCACCGATGCCTTCCAAGAGTGCGACACCGTCGGCATCACACGCAGCGTCACCAAGCACAACGAATTGGTCATGCGCGCCGACGACATTCCGATGGCAATTCGTCAGGCGTTTCACATCGCCACTACTGGTCGTCCTGGTCCGGTGCTCGTCGATCTTCCAAAAGACGTTCTGCAAAACAACATGACCTGGCATTGGCCAAGTGACGACGAAGTGTCGGACTCGATGCCCGGATACAAGCCGAACACCAAGGGTCACCCGCGCATGATCAAGGAAGCTGCAAAGCTCATCTTGCAATCAGAGCGTCCGCTTCTGTATCTCGGCGGTGGCGTGTTGAAGGCCCGCGCCGCTGAAGTCGTGCGCGAGCTTGCCGAACTCACTCAAATTCCGGTTGTCACCACGCTCATGGCACGAGGAGCGTTCCCCGACGATCACCCGTTGTGCCTCGGCATGCCCGGCATGCACGGCAACGCAACTGCGGTCACCGCGATGCAAAAGAGTGACTTGCTCATCGCATTGGGTGCACGTTTTGACGACCGCGTCACTGGCAAGGTCGCAGCATTCGCACCTGAAGCCAAGATCATCCATGTCGACATCGACCCCGCCGAACAGGGCAAGGTGCGTCGACCCGATGTTCCGATCGTCGGCGATTGTCGCTTGGTCGTCATCGAAATCCTGAAGGCCATTCGCGAGTTGCAAGACGGCGGCGACAAGCAAGCCGACATCTCGGCATGGCGTAGCCGTGTCAGCGGATGGCAAGAACAGTTCCCGTTGCACTACGAGAAGATGGAACTCGGCGGAGCGTTGAAGCCACAGTTCTGCCTCGAGAAGATTCGCGATGGTGCACCTGAAGGAACCATCGTGTGTAGCGGTGTCGGTCAGCACCAAATGTGGACCAGCCAGTACTGGAACTTCACAGAGCCATACACCTGGGTGAACTCGGGCGGACTCGGCACGATGGGTTTCTCAGTTCCTGCAGCAATCGGCGCCAAGGTCGGTCGCCCTGACCGCACGGTGTGGGCAATCGACGGTGACGGATGTTTCCAGATGACCGCACAAGAGCTGATCACGGCATCGACGGAGAACATTCCGGTGAAGATCGGAATCTTGAACAACTCGTACCTCGGCATGGTGCGTCAGTGGCAAGAAATGTTCTACGGCGAGCGTTATAGCGAAGTGAATCTTGGTGGTGGCATTCCCGACTACGTGAAATGGGCAGAAGCCATGGGGTGCGTGGGCATTCGTGTCGAAGCACCCGAAGAAGTGGAATCCGCAATCGACAAGGCGAACAGCATCAATGATCGACCCGTCGTTGTCGAGTTCCGCGTTGACGAGTTGGAGAAGGTCTTCCCGATGGTTCCTGCTGGTGCCAGCAACGACGACGTCATCTTGCACCCAGCTCAGAACGACAAGAGGGAGTACCTCCGATGAACGCCATGAACTTCAACAACCCATTTGGTGAATCGACCAACCACCACATCTTGTCGGTTCTCGTGCAGAACCGACCAGGCGTGTTGGCGCGCGTCGCAAGTTTGTTCGCGCGACGTGGTTACAACATCTTTTCTCTCGCGGTCGCCCCGACGGAGAACGACGAATTCAGCCGCATCACCATCGTGGTCGACGTCGAATCGGCTCCGCTCGAACAGATCGTGAAGCAGTTGTTCAAGCTCATCGATGTCGTGCGCATCACCGAGCTCGATCCGCGTCGTAGCGTCGAACGTGAGCTCATGATGGCAACGGTGCGCGCCGAGTCCGACGTGCGCGGGCAAGTCGTCGAACTAACCAACATCTTCGAGGGCAAGATCCTCGCGGTGGGCGTCGATGCTGTGACGGTGTCACTCGATGGCTCACCAGACAAACTCGACGATTTCGAGGAGCTGCTTCGCGGCTACGGAATCGTGGAAATCCAACGCACCGGTAGGGTCGCGTTGCCCAAATTGGATCGCGAAGCACGAATTCGTGCCGTGAAAGGAAAGGCAAGCTGATGGCAGCAAAGATGTATTACGAGAAGGACACAGATCCCTCCATCATCCGTGGTCGCAAAGTGGCGATCATCGGTTATGGGTCCCAGGGTCACGCACATGCGCTGAACCTGAAAGACAGCGGAGTGCAGGTCGTCGTCGGCTTGCGCGAGGGTTCGTCGTCGGCTGCCAAGGCGCAGGCCGCAGGTCTCACTGTGAAGTCCATCGCCGATGCAGCCAAGTGGGCAGATGTCGTCATGCTCACCATGCCCGACACCGAGCAGAAGGCCACCTACACCACGCATATCAAGCGCTACATGAAGCCCGGCAAGGCACTGGCCTTCGCGCACGGATTCAACATCCGCTTCAACCGCATCAAACCACCCAAGGGTGTCGACGTCATCATGATCGCACCGAAGGGCCCAGGTCACTTGGTGCGTCGTACGTACACAGAAGGTGGCGGTGTGCCGTGCCTCATCGCCGTAGCGCAAGATGCAACCGGTAAGGCGAAGGATGTCGCGTTGTCATACGCCGAGGCAATCGGTGGTGCACGCGCTGGTGTCATCGAAACAACATTCGCCGAAGAGACCGAGACCGACTTGTTCGGTGAGCAGGTCGTGTTGTGTGGTGGACTCACCTCGCTCGTTCAGGCCGGTTTCGAGACGCTCGTTGAGGCTGGTTATCAGCCAGAGATGGCGTACTTCGAGTGCCTGCATGAAGTGAAACTCATCGTCGACCTCATGTACGAAGAGGGTATTGCCGGAATGCGTTACAGCATCTCCGACACCGCCGAGTACGGCGACGTCACCCGTGGTCCGCGTATCGTCACGCCTGCAACAAAGAAGCAGATGCAAAAGATCCTGAAGGAAATCCAGAGCGGGAAGTTCGCGCGCGAATGGATCAAGGAGAGCGAGAGCGGTCGCACAAACTTCAACGCATTGCGCGACGCCGGCGCCAAGCATCAGATCGAAGAGGTGGGCAAGCGCCTGCGCTCGATGATGCCGTGGATCTCTGCGGGCAAGCAGAAGGTCAGCGAAGCTTCCGGCGGCTGACCCGTCGACCGTCGACGCACGACTACGACGACATGTAA
>DAIOTI010000178.1:0-324 GCA_036752105.1 Ilumatobacteraceae bacterium
TCCCTCACATGGTTTTTGCGGGAAAGTGCTCAATTTTGGGTGGACGGAGGAACCGCGATGACGGCGCCCACGGCCCCAATTTACCCCCGTCGGGGTAGCCCTGGCTAGGGGTCAAGGACCCCTAAAAGCCGCATTTGTGCGGGTTCCCCCGAACTTGTAGCCTTGAAAACCTTGTGCGTTTCGGGGTCTCCCGGAACTCCGCAGTTTTAGTCAGTAACCGACGTCCGTGTGCGCCCAGAAATGGGTACCTCACGGCAAAACCGAATCGAAGTGCTCCGCCGGCTTGCCGCGCGGAGCATTTGCGTGAATAGACAACTAGAAGAC
>DAIOTI010000178.1:334-4040 GCA_036752105.1 Ilumatobacteraceae bacterium
TCGGCGAAAAGGTCGGCATGACACAAGTGTGGGCCGAGGACAACCGTGTTGTCCCGGTAACCGTGCTGCGTGTTGAGCCGGCCCGAGTAGTGCAAGTAAAGACAAATGAGAGTGATGGATACGCCGCGGTGCAAGTCACCTACGGCCAGAAAGACGCGAACAAGCTCACCAAGCCTGAGGCTGGTCACTTTGATAAGGCTGGCGTTGCGCCAGGCAAGCGTCTTGTTGAACTCCGTCTCGATTCAGTTGATGGTTTCAGCGTTGGTCAAGAGATCGCCGTTGACACACTCGCTGCAGGTGAACTCGTTGACGTCACTGCAGTGAGCCGCGGTAAGGGATTCGCTGGTGGAATGAAGCGTCACAACTTCAGTGGTCAAGGCGCGAGCCACGGTAACCACAAGCATCACCGTGCACCGGGCTCGATTGGTTCGTGCTCATTCCCAGGTCGCGTGTTCAAGGGTCTGCGCATGGCAGGGCACATGGGACACGAGCAAGTGACCACTCTCAATCTTGAAGTTGTTCAAGCAGATCTCGAGCGCGGACTCCTGTTGGTAAAAGGCAGTGTGCCTGGCCCCAACGGTGGCGTCGTGATCGTGCGCAACGCGGTGAAGGGTAAGTGAACATGGCATCAGTAGCAGTGAAGACACCCGCCGGAAAAGATTCCGGAAAAGTGGAACTCGCAGCATCGGTGTTCGGCGTGCAGCCGAATGTGCCGGTGATGCACCAAGTAGTAACCGCACAACTCGCACACCGTCGTGCAGGAACGCAGAGCACCAAGACTCGTGCTGAAGTTTCTGGTGGTGGCAAGAAGCCGTTCAAGCAAAAGGGCACCGGTAGCGCCCGTCAGGGTTCAACCCGTGCTCCGCATTTCTCCGGTGGCGGTATTGCTCTCGGACCGAAGCCCCGTAAGTACACGCAGCGCACCCCCCGCAAGATGATCAAGCTCGCGCTGGCATCGGCATTGTCCGATCGCCAGAACGAAGGCAAGGTCGTCGTGGTAAGCGAATGGGGCTTCGATAAGCCAAACACAAAGTCAGCAGTTGCCGCACTCAACGCAATTGGTGTTGACGGCAAGATCCTTGTTGTTCTTGCAGCTGGTGATGTTGTTGCGAAGAAGTCTTTCGCCAACTTGCCGAACGTGCAGAGCATCACCACGGGTGAGCTGAATGCATACGACGTTCTGTGCAACGACTGGGTTGTTTTCACCCAGGCAACGCTGCCAACTGAACAGAAAGACGGTGAGTGATGAAAGATCCTCGCGACATCATCATCGCGCCAGTCGTGTCGGAAAAGAGCTACGCGCTCATGGAGCGTGACGTGTACACGTTCCAAGTTCATCCTGATGCGAGCAAGCCAGAGATCCACGACGCAGTCGAGGCAATCTGGGGCGTCAAAGTCGTCAAGGTGAACACCTTGAACCGTGCAGGCAAGTACCGCCGCACACGTAACACCAACCGTTTGGGACAGCGCTCCGCTACAAAGCGCGCGATGGTCACCCTGGCTGCGGGCAGCAAGATCCCGCTGTTCGAGAACTGAGGCACAGATGGCTATTCGTAAGCGCAAGCCCACATCAGCTGGTCGTCGATTCCAGACCGTTTCTGATTTCGCAGAAATCACGAAGTCGACTCCTGAGAAGACCCTGCTCGCATCCAAGCCACGCACTGGTGGCCGTAACGCGTACGGTCGCAAGACTGCGCGTCACAAGGGTGGCGGACACAAGCAGCAGTACCGTCTCGTTGACTTCAAGCGCACCAAAGATGGCGTCACTGCCAAAGTTGCTGCAATTGAGTACGACCCGAACCGCACGTGTCGCATCGCACTTCTTCATTACGAAGACGGTGTGAAGTCATACATCCTCGCGCCAAAGGGTCTCGAAGTCGGCACGCACGTATCGAGCGGACAAAACGCAGACATCAAGCCTGGTAACGCGCTTCCAATGCGTTACATCCCAGTCGGTACCGTGATCCACAACGTGGAACTCCGTCCTGGCCAGGGTGGCAAGATCGCTCGCTCTGCAGGTATGGCAGTGCAGCTCGTTGCTAAAGATGGCGAATTCGCAACACTGCGTATGCCATCTACCGAAATGCGTCGCGTTCCAATCGATTGCCGCGCAACCGTTGGCGAAGTTGGTAACGCTGAGCACGAACTCGTGAAGATCGGTAAGGCCGGTCGTAACCGTTGGAAGGGCGTACGCCCACAAACCCGCGGTGTGGCCATGAACCCAGTCGACCACCCACTCGGTGGTGGCGAAGGCAAGACCTCTGGTGGTCGTCCGCCAGTGTCGCCGTGGGGCAAGCCCGAAGGTCGTACCCGTCGTTCCAAGAAATCATCGTCGCAACTCATTGTGCGCCGTCGTCGCACAGGTAAGGGTCGGAGGTAATAACCGATGTCACGCAGTCTCAAAAAAGGCCCCTTCGTTGACGAGCATCTCGTCAAGAAGGTGGACGCACAAAACGCAGCAGGCGATCGCAAGGTCATCAAGACCTGGTCACGTCGTTCCACGATCATTCCCGACATGGTCGGACACACACTCGCGGTGCACGATGGTCGCAAGCACGTACCGGTTTATGTCACCGAGTCGATGGTGGGCCACAAGCTTGGTGAGTTCTCACCGAGCCGCACATTCAAGTTCCACGCCGGCCAGGAAAAGAACGTGAAGGGCAAGAAGTAATGACTGGTCCCAAGCTCAACGAAAAGTCGTTCGTCGCTGGCGAGCGCAGTGGCACCAAGGCAAGTGCAAAGTACGTGCGTTCATCCGCATCGAAAGCACGGGTGGTGCTCAACCTCATTCGTGACAAGGACGTTCGCAGCGCGGATGAAATCCTTGCTTTCACTGATCGCGAAATGGCAGTTGTCGTGCGCAAGGTTCTTGCTTCGGCTGTTGCCAACGCCGTGAACAACGACGGTCTCGACGCAGATGAGTTGTATGTAAAGGCATGCTTCGCCGACGAGGGCCCGACCCTGCGTCGTTTCGCAGCGCGTGCCCGCGGCCGCGGCACCCGCATCAACAAGCGCACTTGCCACATCACCGTGGTTGTTGCTCGTCTTGACGATGACCGCTTGCAGGTCATCCAGGCCAAGGCCGATTCACGTGGCGGCGCAACCGCACGTCGTCGTGCACGCGTTGAGGAAAGCCGCAAGCGCGCTGCATCAAAGAAGTCAGAAGTCACTGAACCAGCCGACCAGGTTGAGGAACAGGAAGAGGTCACCTCTGTGAACGAAGAAGTAGTCGAAGCAGAAGCTTCGGAAGCTGGCGAGGAAAACTGATGGGTCAGAAAATAAATCCATACGGTTTTCGTCTCGGCATCACCACGGATTGGAAGAGCCGTTGGTTCTCCGAGCGTGAGTACAAGGACTACCTCACCGAGGACTGGAAAGTTCGCGAGTACTTGATGGAGCAGCTGCAAGACGCCGCTGTTTCACGCATCGAAGTAGAGCGCACCCGCGACAAACTTCGTATCGATCTTCACACCGCACGCCCTGGCATCGTTATCGGTCGCCGTGGTGCAAAGGCCGAGGAACTCCGTGAGGGCTTGAAGAAGCTCACCGGTAACCCACGCGTGCAGTTGAACATCATCGAAATCAAGCAAGCCGAACTCGACGCCGCACTCGTTGCACAAGGCGTTGCCGATCAGCTCGTTAACCGAATCGCATTCCGTCGCGCAATGAAGCGCGCGGTGCAGAACGCGCAGAAGTACGGCGCACT
>DAIOTI010000179.1:0-4033 GCA_036752105.1 Ilumatobacteraceae bacterium
CCACTCAGCGGCCTGTGGACAGACTACCGGTGGGCCCTACCGGAAACGGCGCATATGCACGTTCTGCACGAGGCCCACCATGGCGGCAAATGCAACCGTGTGGGACCCGCCATAGCTAACAAAGGGCAAGGGCACGCCAGAGACCGGGGTGATTCCAAGGGTCATGCCGATGTTCTGGAAGGACTGCCAGAGCACCATCGTGAAGATCCCTGCACAGAGGTACAGACCGAGGCGATCTTTCGCCATGCGAGCGACACGGAAGATGCGCCACAAGATGACCGCCAGAAGGGTGATCACGATTCCGCAACCAATCAGTCCGAACTGCTCACCAACGGCCGAGAAGACGAAGTCGGTGGACTGCACCGGGATGAACTGACCGTTTGTGAGAGGCCCGTTCAAGTAACCCTTTCCGGTGATTCCGCCAGTGGCGACGGCGCGCTTTGCGAATCGCACTTGACGCAATACGTTCTGCAACGAAGCAGTCTCTGCGTTCTGATTGAGAAAGGCGATCACGCGCCGAACCTGATAGTCCTTCACGACACCACCGACGACCGCTGCAGCCATCGACACCACAGCGAGGCTCGTGACGAGGACGATGTACTTGATACGCGCACCCGCCACCAGCAAGACCCCCATCGCTGCGGCGACAAGAACAGTTGCCGACCCGAGGTCTGGCTCGACCAACACGAGCAACACGGGAAGTCCGACGATGAGCAGTGACTGGATGAAGCGCTCGTAGGACACCACTTCTGTCGCATCGTCTGCCAAGAAACCTGCAAGCAAGAGCAACACGGTGAACTTCGCCAATTCCGACGGTTGAACAGAGATGATTCCCAGGTCGAATGACAAACGTGCACCACCGCTCACTGCTCCGGAGACAAGCACCAGAACGAGCAGCACCTGGGTCACGACGTAGAAGAACTCGGCGTTACCCCGCAACCTTCCATAGTCGACGGCCATCACACTCACCATCGCGATGATGGCAAAGAGAATGAAGACAATCTGTCGTTGCACCACCATGAACTCGTCCTGACCAGAATTGATGAGGCGGGGTCGTGTCGCTGAGTACACCATGAATACACCGATGACGGTCTGCAGCGCGACTGCGATCATCAAGATCCAGTCGATGTTGCGACTGGGGTCGGCGTAGCTTCGTCGAACATTGCCGAGCCCCTGCCCGGGGCGACGCGTGAGCAAGGGAATAGACATCAGTCACGCACCGAGGATCCTGCACCGACCAAGCACAACGGGTTCTCCATGGTCTGTTCAGCTGCCGGAGTCACCATGTTCAGATCAAGCGGATCTGATGGCACGATTGTCGGAAGCTTCACGCGCTTCGCCAAAGCGGTGAACAGACACTTCACCACGGGCGCCGCTGCGCGTGAGCCGAAACCACTTTTCTCGAGATATGCAAAGGCCGAGTAGGGCTGAGCATCCGTGAGACTGAAGGCGCCGAATGCCGACGAGTCGTTCCACGGAAGATTGCCGAATCCTTGCGCCGTTCCCGTCTTGCCGGCGATCGGAAGCACGCGCTTCGGATACGACTGAAAGAGTTTTTCTCCCGTTGTCGCGTGATAGAAATCGAAACTCACACCGGGTCCGTTGATGACTCGCGTGAGCCCCTTCACGATCGGGTCACGAATGTCGGACTCCATCGGCAACACGCGCACGAGCTCTGGTGTCGACATGTCCTGCACGACGACCCCTTTTTGTAGGTCAATCATGCTCTTGTTGGACAACGGAGTGCCCGGAGCCCAAATGGCGCGCACCACTTTGGGTTTCAATACTGTTCCACCGTTACCGAGAGTTGCGTATGCCACCGCCACCTGTAGTGGGGTTGCCGACAACAACCCTTGACCAATGGAGAACTGGACATTGTCGCCAACATAGAAGCCGCGACCTTCGTCCTTGCTGATCGCCCCTGCCTCTGCCAGTCGTTTCTTCAACTCTCTGTTCGGGACCGTGCCCACGAATTCATATGGCAAGTCGATTTCAGTCGGTGACCCAAAACCGAATTTGCGCACCTCCTGCTCGAGAACCGGAGTGTTGCCACGCTCGGTGAAGATCTGTTCGCCGATCTTGTAGAAGAACACGTCCGACGAGACCGCAAGAGCGTCTTCGATGTGGACTCGTCCGTACTTACACGGTGCGCCGTTTCCACAGTTGGCATTCTTGAAGACGCATTTCACACGTAACTGGCAACGTTCGTCTGGAATGCTCTCGAGCTTGTACGTACCTTCATCGCGCAGCGTGTATTCCGCCCCTCCAGGCAACTGACCGGAGGCGAGAGCCGCATACGCGACGAACGGTTTGAATGATGAACCCAAGTTGTAGCGCCCAGATATGGCGCGATTCACGAGAATTGATCCATCTGGGTCCTTGGTGTTCGGAAACAACTGGGCAAATTTCTCGCCGGTGATGCCCGCGTTGAACCAACGATTGTCGAAGTTCGGATAGCTCGCCATCGCTTTTACTTCGCCGGTCGCATGGTTGAGAAGTACGACCGAGCCAGCCGGTGCTTTGTAATACGTGATCGGCGGATACGCGGGATCTGGTTCGCCATCTTTCAGAACAGTCGGTGCCTCTGTGCGCTGACGAACGCGCAGTTGGGTCTGCAGAGCCTGCTCGGCGAATTGCTGCATCTGGAGATCGATGGTCAACTGCACGTCATTTCCCGGAATCGGCTCGCGTCGGTCGAGTTGGCGCAAGATGCGACCACGTGAATCAACCTCGTACTTCACGAAACCAGGTTCACCGCGCAGCACGCTTTCGTAGGTCTGTTCGACACCGAATTGTCCGACGCGCGCATCCGGGTCGTACCCGAGATTGCGGTACATCTCCAATTCGCCTTCTTTGATGGCTCCTAAGAAACCCACCACGTGTGAAGCAACCGGTGCATATGGATACTCTCGACGCCAATCTTCTCGAACGTCGATGCCGGGATAATCCTCGGCTCTCTCCCGCAAGAACATGACGAGATCTTCGGACACGTCCTCTTTCAGAGGCACGGGCTGCAGTTGGTCATAACGCTTGCTCTGGTACCTGTTCTCCAGCTCCTGAACCGTGGTGCCAAGCACTCCATACAGCCGGTCCCACATCTGTTGTCTCGCTAGGTCGCGCTGAATGATTCGACGATCCAGAGTGATGGTGAGAATTCTCTCGTTTGTCGCGGCGATTCGACCCTTGATGTCGAAAATTCGACCGCGCTCCGGTGTCAACTTCACCGTTCGGGTACGTACCTCGCGAACGCGCTCTTGAAGCCCCTCGGCATCGACGGTTTGAAGAAACCACACTCGCACAGTGAGGACGGACATGAGAATGAGCGCGACCGTTCCGAGAATTGCAACCCGTGAGCGTTTTGGCGGATTGTTCGGCATGTCAGATGGGAACCACTACAGGATCTTTCAAGATCCACCTACACAACTTCTCGAAGGGCACGCAGAGCAAGGCGTTGGTGACTGCCACCACTGCGACGATGATCACGACCCGACTGGTGAGAGCGCCTTCTATGCCCACCATTGCGAGAGCAAGTGGCATGAGAACTGTTCCAACGGCACTTGCGATGCCACCGAGCAACATGCGCGACCACCAATTCGGCTCGTGGACGAACGTGTTGGCGAACCCTGCCAAGTAACCGGCAATTGCAAATACTGTGGCTCCGAGTCCGAGAGGTGTCGTCAAGACGAGGTCGTACATGAACCCGACGAGAAACCCCGCGATCGCACCGACTTCACTGCCCCGAGCCAGACCACTGCTTGCAGCAAGGACCAGCATGATCTGCAAGATGACTCCGAAGGGACGAAGGTCGTTCAGAACTGTGGTCTGAAATCCCAATGCCACGAGCCCCACGAGAAACAATCGAAACATCGGACGTTCCACCAGCGTGATGATGCGCGTCATGGCGATTGTCTTTCTGTGGCTGGTCGATACAACAAGACGCGCACGAAGTTGAGCGACTGCAACGATGCCGCGAGGTCGACCTCGAGTATCGGCCCCAGCGATCCCTGCCTCGTGACGACCCGCGACACCACAC
>DAIOTI010000180.1:0-4014 GCA_036752105.1 Ilumatobacteraceae bacterium
CTTGGCGTAGATCATGTTGCGCAGCACTTCAGTCGTCATGACGACAACTTCGGCACCCGGGTTGATGGAATTGTCACCGGTGAGGAGACCAACCCGCTCTCCCCCGAGGCGGTCCACAAGGTCACGGTATTTCTGATTGGAAAGAGCTTTGATCGGCGTGGTGTAGAAAGCACGTGCACCTCGTCTGATGGCCATCTCGAGTGCGTATTCAGCGATCAGGGTCTTTCCCGAACCAGTCGGAGCCGACACGAGGACCGAATTACCTGCATCTAGCGAAGTGAACGCCTTCAGTTGGAAGTCGTCGACCGCAAAATCCAATCCCTCAACGAATCGGTGCTGGTCTGGTGACATCACTCGAGGAAGATCTGTCAACGTGACCGTCGTCTTGTAATGAGCCAGCCGATGAGAACTGCGAGAAAGTAAAGCGCAGTCATCGGGACCGACAGGGCGAAGAGGCTCACTGGGTCTCCACTTGGCGTGATGATCGCCGCGGCAACGAAGATGCACATGATCGCAAGACGCCACTGTCGAACGAGGACCCTCGGCGTGACGACCCCGACGAGTTGGAGAAACAGAATGAGAACTGGGCTCAGAAACCCTGCGCCGAATGCAAGTGCCATCAGAGTCACTAGTGACACGTACTTGGACACTTGGTAGGCCTGGTCGACGGAACTCCCCGACCATGAGATGAGAAACTCGAGCGCTTTGTCGAGAGTCCAATAAGCCATCCAACAGCCGACAGCAAACAGAATGGTGATTGATGCAATGAACGGAACCGCGTACCGCTTCTCGTTCTTGTCGAGACCAGGCGCAACAAAGCGCCATATCTGCCAGAAGACCACTGGCATCGCGAGAATGAGTCCACCCCAGGTCGCGATCCGGATTCGTGCCGCAAATCCATCGAGAGGCCCGAGTGCAAAGAGCGATCCGTCGCACGAGAACTGAGGATTGGTCGCACACAAGTCCCGGTATGGCTGTGTGAGAAATCGAAGAATGGGGTCATAGAACGACAGCACCACCACCATTCCGACTGCCGTCGCAATGAGAGAGCGAACGATGCGCATACGCAGCTCTCGTAGATGGTCGGTCATCGACATCGTCACTGACGAACCAGTCGATGTGTCGCTCGAGGAGTTGACCGGGCTCATGGCTTCTCAGGTTCAGGTGGGGCGGCAGAGCGTTCTGGTCGCATGGGCGGTGAAGGTTCGTCGTCTACTTCGCCGAACCATTTCCCCGATGACGTCGCCTTGTTCACCTCGTCCGAAAGCCCCTTGACGGCCCCACGTATCTCATCAAGTGGTTCTCCGAAGGTCTCCTTCATCTCTGCCTCGAATGACGAAGCCATTCGCCGTAGTTGCCCATAAGCCTTACCCACGCGTCGGATCACACCGGGTAGACGTTCTGGTCCGAGCACGACGAGACCAGCGAGAAGTAGGAACACCACTTCGCTGCCCGACAAGTTGAACACTCTTCAGAGTGTACGAGGCGTATGTGAGTGGTGCAGAACTGCTGTGAGTATGCCCGTCGCACATACTCTAAATCTGTGCAACAACGGCTGTCCTCCCTCCTAGACGTTCCCATCGCCTTTGCGCATCGAGGGGCACGTGCGCACGCCCAGGAGAACACCATCGATGCGTTCGCTCTGGCGCTTCGGCTCGGCAGTACAGGTTTGGAGACCGACATCTGGTTGACGGAAGATGATCAGCCGATACTCGACCATGACGGCGTCGTCCGACGGTTGTTTCGAAAGAGTCCGATACGTGACTTTCAGCGATCAGAGCTGCCGCAACACATACCCTCGTTTGCAGAACTCGTCGAACATGTCGGAATGAACTATCACCTGAGCATCGACGTGAAGGATCCTGCCGCATTTGAGGTGATTATTGCCCAAGCAGAATCAACAGGATTTCCGCAAGAGCGGTTGTGGTTGTGCCATCCAGACATGGATGAGCTGAATACATTTCTCGCGGCTCAAGAGGGCATCAAACGCGTGCACTCAACTCGTCTCGCCAAGATGCCTGCAGGGCCTGAACGGCATGCCGCTGACCTGCAACGGTCAGGCATCCACGTCGTCAATATGCATCACAGCGATTGGACCGGTGGACTGACGACGCTCTTCCATCGTTTCGGAATCCTGTGCTTCGCCTGGGATATCCAACATGAGGCGAAAATGGTGGACGTCATCCGAATGGGAATAGACGGCGTATACAGCGACCACGTCGACATGATGATGGAAGTGGTCCATCGTGAAACAGGAAACAACCCGATCCTCGCCTGAAAATCAGAGCAACTTCCACATCCTGTATGGCCAGACCACGACAAAGGCTCGACCGATGACATATTTGGTCTCGATTGGTCCAAAGCGACGGCTATCGAAGGACTCTGGACGATTATCGCCGAGCACATAGATCTTCTCGGGTGGAACCGTACTCTTCTCGACATCTGGTTGGCCGCAACGCGCAGTCAGATCATCTTGGGCAAGATCGTCAGAGGGTAGGTACTCCTCGACGACGGCTTCTCCATTGACGAACAACTCACAGCTCTTGATTTCGATGGTGTCGCCCGAGAGTGCGACCACTCGCTTGATGAGATCGTCGTGTGCCACTGTCTCGCCGTCCATTGTGATCCGTTCGAACACGACCACGTCACCACGGTGAATGTCGTGTAGGCGATAACTCAATTTGTTGACCAGGACTCGGTTGTCTTGAAAAAGCGTCGACTCCATTGAGGGGCCGGAGATGTAGTACTGCTGGAGCACGAACATACGGACAAGCAGTGCGGCTCCAAGTGCCACGAGAATCACGACTAGCCATTCTCGGATGGCTTTGATGACGCCCGTTGAAGATGCTGACGGCTCTGCAGACATGGGAGCCCTACGGTAGTTCGGATACCCCGTGAAATGGCTACAAGCCGGCGATTAGTCGCTCGACACGTTCGTCACGACTCTTGAACGGGTCCTTGCACAACACCGTTCTCTGAGCTTGATCGTTCAGCTTGAGATGCACCCAATCGACTGTGAAGTCTCGTTTCTTCAATTTCGCTTGTCGCACGAATTCACCGCGAAGTCTGGCGCGGGTGGTCTGCGGTGGCTCATCCATGGCACGGAGAATGTCCTCATCCGAGCACATTCGGTCGACCAATCCTCGTCGTTGGGCCTTGTAGAACACTCCACGATCTGTGTTGATGTCGTGGTACTGAAGGTCAATGAGCTGAACTTGCGGATCTGCCAGACCCAGACCGTGACGTGATGCATACGAATCGATCAGTCGATGCTTGATCACCCAGTCAATTTCGCGATCAAGCGAGAATGGGTCCTTCTCTAGACCGTTCACGCAATGCATCCACATCGACAGCGCCTGACGCTCGAGGGCGGGAAAACCGACCTTTGCGTCAAACTCCATAGCTTTTTCCAGAAGTTCTCTCTGAATGTCCAATGCGCTCAGTTCACGCCCTGATGCGAGGCGTACAGGGCGCCTGCAACTGGTGTCGTGACTGATCTCCCTGATCGCCCTGATCGGGTTCTCGAGTGTCATGTCGCGAAGAATCACGTCTTCATGTTCGAGCATTCGAAGGATGCAAGCGGTGGCACCCACCTTCAAGAAATTCGTGTACTCACTCATGTTCGAATCCCCGACGATCACGTGTAGGCGTCGAAATACCTCGGCGTCAGCGTGGGGTTCATCTCTCGTGTTTATGATCGGGCGACTACGAGTGGTCGCAGAGCTCACACCCTCCCAGATGTGTTCTGCCCGTTGTGCGATCGAATACAGCGGCCCGCGTGGAGTATTGAGGATCTTGCCAGCCCCTGTGTAAATCGACCTCGTCACGAGAAATGGAATAAGGACCTCCTCGTAGCGCATGGGAGCCTCGGTGCGTCGAACCAGGTAGTTCTCATGACAGCCGTATGAATTTCCTGCCGAATCGGTGTTGTTCTTGAAGAGGTAGATGGTTCCTCGGATTCCTTCGTCGCGCAGGCGCTCCTCTGCTGCGCCGACGAGGTCCTCGAGCCTGCGT